>JAUWIR010000298.1 GCA_030605265.1 Pseudomonadota bacterium
TATCTGGCTACAGTCTCCGCATAAGTACTTCCTAATTCATTAAGTAAATCATATGCAGAAAAACCGGATGTCGGCTTCAGTGGGCATCCTATATAATTGCTACCTGCAAGTAAATCGATAGGGCTGGTGTCCGCGTTTGCCCTATTTGGTAAAATCAGCAAAAACATTGTCAATGAAAGGCAAAACCATTTAAAATAACATTTCATAATTATATTTCCTTATTCATTTAACTATATTTTAGTCTTTATTATAACATGTCTTTATTAATTTTGCAAGTATGCCTTTATTTCAGATAATGTTTAAATTAAGAAATTTTCTCCTTAAAGTAAGTTACAATTATAAATAGTGTTTGCAGCATTGTTAATATTGCCGAGAGAAATAAGATAACTCTCACCGGACCTGACTGGAAGTGAAAAGTCTATTATTCCCGTAGAGGTATCTTTCTCTGTTACTTTCCATTTCCCATCAATTAAATTATAAATTCCATCCACAACAGCGCCCTGATTTTCAATAGCCATATATAAGTCAGCAGTAGAAAAAAAAGCTGGTGCTTGAGGTAAGCTGACTGTTTGAAAAGTATTCCCGTTGAGAGTGATGGTTGCAGGATTGGAAATCTCGGTTATTAATAAAAATTCTCTACTCGATAATTCAGGGTCTATTTCAATAAAATAACCAACGCCTTCTTCAATAATATAAGGAATATATTCTGATTTTACCTCTTTTCCATTATTAATAACATTATCTATGAAATTACTCTTATTAAAATAATTAGATATAGATTTATTAGTAGAAGATAGAGTAATATATTCATTATTTATTTTTTTCGTTACCATCCATCTTTCTTTTCTAAATCCTAAAATAGATTTTACCCTTACGCCGGCAAAATTAAGATCATTAAACAAATTTTCAGAATTATAATTTTCTTGAGGAGCTTTTCCGGGCAAAGCAAAAGAATTGATCTCGTTTTTAAAGAAAAACTTTGACATTACCAGGATAGGTCCCTTAGATGAGTTATTATTAAAAAAAGGCAACCCGGCTATTTCTTGAAAATAATTGTTATTGTCATCATTTCCATATATATCTTGGGTACCCCCTATTATGGTCAATCTGACAAAAAGATTAGCATCTCCGTCTTCATATAATTTCAAAGGTTCGTGATCTTTGTTGAAAAAATTGTTCAAATTAATCGCTGCATATTGCTTATAAGACAATTGTGCAGGATGAAAGGTTGTACTCTCTTCATCGCCCGGCATTCCCTGCCCTACCCATGCAGAAATAGGATAATCATTAAGTGTATCATCACCTTTCATTATTTCTGCTAAAACTAGTGCCCCCAAAGCGGGGCTTTTACCATTAGCGTGTAATACAGCACGATGGAGAAAGCCGTTTTTAGAATGGGTAAGAGAATAAGGCAAGGAATTGACCTCACTGTAGTTTTTTTCAGTTCTAATTTGTCCCTTAAAAATATTTTCTTGGCCATCAATTGTGAGTGTAAAATAATAAAAAGTGTCTGGTTTCAAGCGATTTATTGTAAGTTTCATAATACCGGCAGCCTTAGCTTTTTCATTTGAATCAATATGTACGGCAATGCCCTTTTCTTTTAGTTGTTGGGCATCAATACAATGCTCTAAAGAATCAGTTTCATAAAATAAAATGCCGGGTTTGCTCCATGGCTCTGCCGTCCATATAACCGAAAAGGATCTACTGGTTACATCTACAACCGCAGGGCCAAAAGCAAAACTCGATTTTATTGCCGCCAATAAAAATAAAAAGGTCCAAAAAAGTATAAAATTTTTCTTAATATTTTTTGAGCTCATCAATACTTACTCCTATTATTTCATTAAAATCACGAATTAATTTGTCAATCGTTTAGCTTAATAAAATGAAAATTATTAGGATATGTTTTTACCGCCTTTCCATAATGCGAATTCAAAATTTCGAAAAATTAGTATAGTTTAAAAATATAATAATAAAAGTTTATTGATTTCGATTTAAAACACTATCCTAGGCATCCCCCCCTTCTAAAAAATAAAAGAACCCTTTTGATTTTATAAATAACAGGAAGCAGAAGAACATGAAATAGATAATTTTATCCGCTGGAGAAATTTTATTGGTTTTTTATATGAAATTAACACAATAAAGAGCGGCTATCCGAGTGTCGCAAAAATATTCTAACCAATGAAATATAGAATAAAATTTTTTCGTACATTTAAAAATAAATGTAATAATCAATTAAGGTAGAAAAATATCTCTTTACTATAGATTTCCAGATAAATAGTTGCAGTAGATTTCCCATGCATCCACCCCTTTTTTAAAGGGGAGTTGAGGGTATTTTAGGTGCAAGTTAATTTCTGGAAATCTATAGTCGTTATATAATAATATCCCTTATGATTTTTTATTAATGTTAGATATACTTATGACCTTTAATCTAATCTTTAGTTGCTGTCTAGAAAATTAGTATTTATATTAATTAATACCTACAGGCTTTTTAAAGTTAAGATAATTAATGCATTATCGTAATATAGCCAAAAGTGAAATATACACTTTGCTATAATTATCATTAAAAACTATGCCATTAAACCTAAATCAAATATGATAATTTTTTACAATAAAAATGAGGATCAGCCATTTTAGTAAGCTTACCTATTGATTATTTGGGAATTTTCTGTAGGCCAAGATCTTTTTAACTAAAAACAAGATCTTGGCCTTTTATTGGCAATGGAGGAGTGAATCAGTTTTATCTGAAATCAGTGCATTTTGAGTGGACAAAAATTTTTATGTATTGATAAATATGGAGAAATAAATAAAAAAATAAGTTCAATAAAAGAAAAAGAAATTTAAAAATATCGAAGGATCTACCTGTGGAGGCTTACAGATTTTCTAATTTCATACTTTACTGTATGGAGGTAAAAGAACTTCAAAACCCATTACTTAGGAAGGAATATATTTGGAGAGTTTTTTCAAATTAAGATGAGCAATCCCAGCCGCCCCGATAATTCCGGCATTATCATTAAGTGATGCTCGAACAATTTTAACTCTTTTAGCGGGGACCTCAAAGGCCCTTTTATGGACTTCTTGGATCATATCCGGATAGATTAAATCCCAAGCATTGGTCAAACCACCGCCTATTAAAATCATTTCAGGATTCAGGAGGTTTATAAGATTCGCAATACCTATACCTAGATATATGGAAGTTTCGTGCATAATTTTTCCGGCTAATGAATCTCCCTTCAGGGCAAAATGGTATACCAGATCAGAGGTAATTTTTGTTAAGTCATTATTGACATAATCAGTCACTGCAGAAGACTCCCCCGCTTGAAGGGCTATAACAATTCTGCGAACAATTGAAGAAGCAGAGGCATACATCTCTAAACATCCCGAATTTCCGCAATTACATGGCAACCCATCAGGCACTACCGTCATATGCCCTATTTCAGCTGCCATACCATTTACACCATGCCAAAGATGCCCACCTAATATAATTCCTCCACCGACTCCAGTTCCTAAAGTAAGGCAAACTAGACTTTGCACATCTTTCCCGGCACCTAGCCATTTTTCCCCTAAAGCAAAAGCATTTGCGTCATTGTCTAAAAATGTCGGGATGGAAATCCGTTCTTCAATAATCTGTTTCAAAGGGACTTGCTTCCATTGAGGGAAGTTGGGAGAACTCACAATAATACCGGATTTAATATCAATAATGCCCGGTGAACCGATCCCGATTCCTATGATCCGGTCCCCATTGGACACAGCCTCCTGAATAACTTGCCGGATTGTTTTAATTAATTTTTCAACTACCTCTTGGAGACCAAGCTCTACATTTGTGGGGAGCTTTAGGCGATGAAAAACTTTTCCATCTTCTGTAACAGCTCCCACTCGCATATTCGTGCCGCCTAAATCAACTCCGATTAGTAATTCTGTGTTGGCCACTTTTTTAATCTCCTTAAAAAATTCTGCTAAAAATTCCCCTTCTCCAGGATTTCCTTTAAAAAAGTTTTACCATGTTTTAGTTCGGAAATATTAAAAATTTGGGCTATTGTTTGGGCCACATCAGCAAAGGATGAGCGCACCCCTAAATTAATTCCCTTTTTCATGCTCGGCGAATAGGCAAGTATCGGCGCATATTCACGTGAATGATCGGTAGAGGGAGTAGTAGGGTCGCAGCCATGATCAGCAACAATCATCATCAAGTCGTCAACTGCCAATAGTGAAAGAATGTTCTTCAACCTGTCATCAAAATATTGCAAGGCCTCTGCATATCCTTTACTATCATTACGATGTCCGTATATCATATCAAAATCTACTAAATTTGCAAATATAAACCCGTCAACCTTTTCATTAAGGACCTCTTCTATTTTATTCACTACAGAGGGATTCCCTTCTTTACATTCATAAAGTAAGGAAAACCCCCGCCCGGCAAAAATATCAATTACTTTGCCGATACCTGTTACTAAGATGCCTTTATCTTTTAATCTATCCAACAGTGTGGCTTCGGGAGGAGGCAAGGAAAAATCTTTACGACCAGAGGTCCTATACCAATTTTTGGAATGACCCAGAAAAGGGCGCGCAATGACGCGACCTACGGAATGCGAGCCTTGGAGCATTTTCCTTGCCTTCAGACAGATTTTATAAAGTTTTTTAACAGGGATAACCTTTTCGTGAGCAGCTATTTGAAAAACACTATCAGCCGAAGTATAGACAATGGGATATCCGGTCTCTACGTGTCTTTCTGCCAGTTGATTAATTATCTCAGTCACTGAGGCGGCAACATTCCCTAAAATTTCTCTGCCGATTGCCTTCTTGAAAGGATTGATTATTTCAGGGGGGAACCCGTCAGGATAAGTTGGAAAGGCAGTTTTAGTTATTAAGCCCATTAATTCCCAATGCCCTATTATACTGTCCTTGCCTTGAGATATCTCTTTTAACCGCCCAAAAACACCCACAGGTTGCCTTGAGGGTTGCCGGCCTAAAAAGGGGCAAACCTCACCCAGCCCTATTTTTTCCAGGCAGGGTAGATGGATTCCACCCACAGCTTGAGATAAATGCAAAAGAGTATTACTATCTGCATCGCCATATTCTTGGGCATCCGGCAAAGCACCCACACCCAAGCTGTCCAGAACGATAACTATAACACGACGAAAAATACTGGGAGTTTTGTTTGTCAAAAAAAATTTTCCAAATTATTTTAATCTTATTTTAATCGGATTACTAATTCAGCAACTCTGGCCCCAAGAGCCTCCCCCTGTTTTATAGCTTCATCATTAGGCGCTCCCGTAGAAGCCGCTCCATAATGCCCGCCAACAGTGATAGGATCCCCGACAATAATCATTTCGTGAATCAACATTGCCTGTATAATTGAGAAAATAGTCGTTTCCTTTCCCCCGGTATGATGCCCGGCAGTAGCAAAAGCGGCCCCAATTTTGTCCCTTAATTTACGTCGGATGGCCACACTTTTATCAAACAGTTCTTTTATTGGTGCTGCCATACTCCCAAAATAAACCGGCGAGCCAACGATTATTGCATCTGCCTGCATTAAATCATCATTTGAGGTTTCTTTTACCTTTTTCACTATGACCTTTATTGCCTCCCTCTGAGCCCCTCGTTCAATTGCTTTAGCTAATAATTCAGTATGTCCGCTCTGAGAATAATAAGTGATTAATATAGTTACCATAGAAGCTCCTCCATAATTTGGTAGATTCATTCATAACGGTATAAATTATTTTATAATTATCACAGCAGTCTTTATTTGTCAATTTATCATTTTAAATTTTATAAATTAGGTGTTTAATCTGATAAATAATTCATTCATTATAACTAAATTGAAACAAGGGCTCGCCCAATAATCAATTACTTGACGAATTCTCATCACCTAAACCTTCACTTTTAGGCAAACTCAAAACTCTTCTGAATTTTCTTTTGCCCTTAAGGAGTCAATAAAAGGCTGAAGGTCCAGTTCATTCAGATTTTCATGATAATGAATTATATACATACCA
>JAUWIR010000204.1 GCA_030605265.1 Pseudomonadota bacterium
GGCTTCTTTATCCAATTTAGGGTCCTGCCATGGGTCATAACCTGCTACTGTTACATCCGGATCATCATGATTATAGTCACTTACATTCGGATCATTATTTACGGTAAGCTCACGATCCTGATTTGTGTATGTTCCTGATAAACTGATATATCCATCAGAGGGAAGCAGCCACCCCAGTCTGCTGTAAAAGGTGTTTATATCCGTCTCATTGTGCCTGAGGAATCCATTGGTGTGATAATTATGAAAGCCAAGACCATAGATAAATGAGTCAGCCCCGCCATCCATATCAAGGCTATGATTCTGAGTGTTATAAGATCTATAGCTGGTTTTGACCTTGAAGCCGGGCTTTAAGGTGGGATACCTTTTTGGTTTTTTGGTAATTATGTTGAGCACACCCCCTATGCTCTGCCCTGGATGCAAGGCGGAGTGTGGGCCGGGAATTATCTCTATCCTTTCTATTTGCCCCAGAGACAAAAGCGCATAATCCACCGCATGATTGCTGTAGCCAAACCCTGACTTTTCTATGGTCAAATCATCTACAGCGGTAATAAAGCGCCGTCCCCCGAAACCTCTCATCTGGATGGTATCATTAGAGGGAGTCAGATCACTTTCTCCGCGAAAATCTATGATAGCCCGGTCTTTTAAAATATCAGTGATATTTTGTGGAGTACCGGGTATCTTATACTCTTCGATATTTATTTTAGTAACAGAAGGAGTAACTACAATGTCTCCTTCTGATTTGGGGGCGGTTACTTGTATCTCTTCCAGTTTGTAGATTTTTTCTTCCTCTTTACCCGCTTCTTTCTTATTCCCTTCCACTGCTGTACATAGCTGAGGAACGACCAGGATAAGTATTACCGACAAAATAGCAAAAATCACTTTAACCCTTTTCATTACCAATTTTCTCCTTCATTATTCTTAAATCTAAAATAAAAGTCTTACCTAACCTCAAAGGTCAAAATAGCGGCATATTTATCATTATCGCATTCTTCTTTTTCCTGGTGAGCTGTTATATGGGGAAGATAGATATACCATATTCCTGGCTTTAATATCTTGATTTTGGCTATTCCCTGTCCATCGGTTTTGGCGGTAAAGGCGAAGGCGCCTTCAGTGGAAAAACCAAGATAAGTAGCATATAAATATACGCTCTTTAGCGGGTTGCTTTGAAATAAGGCTTTGATTGTAAGGTAATCGCCCGGTCTTATTAAACCGGGATCTTTCTGAGGTATCATCTCCAAAGAATGCCCCAGCGCCTTTCGATAGGCATCGCCGTCAGGCTTATCCCCATAAAAGATTGTTTTGGCAAATTTTTGATTAAAGGTACATTTGATGCAATCAACCGCCTCTTTTTTACTTTTAAATTTATACCCCTCAGGGGTTAGGCATTTAAATATCGGGTCCATTTCCACTGCGGCCAGATAAGTTCCCTTTTGGTCTATCCTGATTTTTGTTCCGGGAATATCCTTTTGAGCCTTTATAGGATGTTTCATTCCGCGGGGGTCAAGATAATAGTAACTTTTCATCCTGGCCGGATCACCGAAATCGGAAAAGGGATAGCTGTGGCCGAAGGCCAAATAAATCTTGGCTGCAGCCCCTACTTCCCGGTAATGATGATCCATATTCAGCCACATGTCGTGGGCATGGGCCATCGAAGTATAAGCCCCCACAATTAAGAATAAGAATATCAGTAACCAAAAACTCCTAACCAGTCCCTTACCATATTTCATCTTTATCTCCTTCTTCTTACTGTTATGGATAATTGACATATCTTCTTTCCCTCCTTTTAAAGTACAGATAAACTAAATAGCCAAGCCCGATTGTTCCCAATCCATAAAGAGAAACAATGAACCTGCTTTTGATTGAGTAAAAGATAATCCATAGATTACCCAGAATAAAAAAAATAGGGATGGCCGGGTAGCCAAAAGTTTTGTATTCTCTTTTTGCGTTAGGATGCTTTATTCTAAGAACTATCAGGCCCACTACTGTCATCATGGCAAACAGGGAAAGGGTAAAACCGATATAGATAAGAAGAGCGTCAAAAGCGAAGGTAATAACCATGATAACGGCAATGAGCGCCTGAAGAAAAAGAGAGTGGGCTGGTGTTTTATGTATTCTGTTAACAAGAGCAAACCGCTTGAAAAAAATACCGTCTTTGGCCATGGCATAATAGACCCTGGGGCCGGTTACGATCATGGCGCTTACTGCCGAAAGAATTCCAACGGCAATGGCCCCGGCAAAACATCTACTGATATTGCCGCCAAAAAGCGCTGAAGCAGCCAGATCGCCTACCTCCAATACTCCGCTCATCTTGGCCGCAGGCAATGCATAGATAAAAACAGCATTTAAAAAAAGATATAAACACATTACCAACAATGTCCCACTAAAAAGGGACAGAGGAATATTGTGTAAAGGATTTTTAATTTCGCCCCCAAGATAGGCCGCCGAATTCCAGCCGCTATAAGCAAAGGAAATAAATATTAAAGAAACAGCAAATCTATCTGAAAAAATCGCTCTAATATCTACTTTAGTGGAAAAATGCACTCCTGCGCCCTTGCCGAACCAAAAACCGGCAATGACGAAAAAGGCAATAAAAGCGATTTTAAACAAGGTTAATCCATTTTGCACTCTGCTGCCCCAAAATAGGCTGTGATAGTGAACCAGAGAAAAAATGATAATCGTAATTACCGCCAGCAGTGTAATTGGGGAGAGAGTAAATAGATTGATCCCAAAGAGGGGGATGACCAACTCTTTATTGCCGGCTATAGGAGCGGCTTTAAAAAAATAGGTGGCAAAGGCCACAGATGCGGCAGCTATGGGAGCGGAAAACCCTACTATTAAAGAAATCCAGCCGGAGAGAAAGGCCATACCCTTACCGAAAGCTTCCCTAAGAAATACATATTCTCCCCCTGAATGGGGAAACATGGCCCCCAATTCCCCATAACAGAGGGCGCCGCAAAGGGCAAAAACACCCCCACACAGCCAACAGAGAAGCATAGTGATTGGATTGCCCAGTTCCTCCATAATAAATCCTGAGGTGGTAAAAATACCGGTACCAATCATGTTGGCCACTACCAGAATAAATGCGGAAAATAGACTAAGTTGTCTTTCCAAATGAACGTTATTCAAATGATTCTTCACTAAAATATCTCCCTTGGCCATAATCCAAAAATTTTGACGGTATATCCCAAAACCTTACTTTTTCCCGGGCCGGCCATCACATACTGAGCTTTGTATGGCCTTGTTACCTCTCGCCCCGGTATCTTTTTTTTTGTGGGTTTGTGTTGCTCTCCCTACGATTTCTACCTGCCATTTAAGCGCCCTGTTCATACATACACTTGTCGAATATTTTTCATTTAAGGCCAAATGTCAAACTCAGGCGATAAGAGTCTTTATCGCATTCAGATTGATCAGTAAAGGGTACCTCATAGTTGGCGTTAATAAGCCACGGTCCTTTAGAAGTTATTTTCATACGCACCATTCCCTGAGCATCGCTTTCTGATTCCAACACCCACTTGCCTTCCTGCTGCAAGGCGGTATTTTCATCAGTAGCTTTGATCTTGGCGCCGCCAACCGGCTTTCCCTGATAGATCACCTTCAAAAGCAATTCGTCCCCAACTTTTAATTTATTGATATTCTTTGGCAAAATGATTTCAAGGGGCAAATCGCTTTGCTGAGAAGGGCTGCCGCCTTTTGAGCCGACTTTGATCAAGGTTTTCGCATTCATCTCAAAATGGAAGCAGGAAACAACGTCAGGTAATGTTTTTTTGGTTCCCCGTTTGTGCCCGTCAGGAGTTTGTGAGATATAACCTTGTTTATTTCATGTCAAGCCTTTCTTAAAATACTATTTTGCTTAATTAATCCCAATATCACCCCTCCCTTTTCCCATATTTTATGTTTTTTTATTGGAATAAAAACATTTAGGCAAAGAAAAAGCCATGAAAACTTTTTCCCCCAAATTTACCTTCGGGAATAAAGCCTTCATGGCTTTTTCTTTTTTTATGTATTTTCTCTATTGACTTCTTTTCGGTATAAAAGTATAGCCTCGGAAGTCAATATTATCTTTTTCATTCCTTGCCTCTTCATGAAGCAAGATCGCCTTATTGAATATCAGAAGGAAATATTTTTGTCAAGAAAATAATTCTACCGCAATTTTGTCGTCTTTTGATATTGTTCTATGAACAAGCAATGGGAGATCATTTTGTTGAAAACATAAACTACTTTTTATCTTTAATAAAAGGTGCTCGCTTTTCAATCATTTTAAGGTTATATTGAACATTGGCATTGCCCGGATCAAGCTGTAATACCTTTGAAAAATGTTCTTGGGCCTTTATCAACTCACCCCTGGTAATACGCTGTCGCCAGATTATGATGAGCCTCCGCTTCCTGTGGCTTTATTCTTAGTGCTTTTGTAAAGAGTTGTATTGCTTCATGGACTTTGCCCTGCCTCAAAAAGGAAATGCCTAACTCATTAATAATTCCGACATCATCGGGTGCAATCTGCAAGGCTTTTGAAAGGTTTACAATGGCTTGCTCTATCATACCGTGCCGCAGTTCGGCCATTCCTAAATTTTTAAAAGCTTCGGCATCTTGTGGAGAAATTTTTATGACTCGCGAAAAACATTGGATTGCCTCAGGCAGGCTTCCTGTTTTCGACAGCAATAATCCCAGGGCTGTGTAACCTCTTTCATGAAATGGATCTAAAGAAACGGTTGTCCTGAGCTCTTGTACGGCTTGTTCCGTTTGTCCTGCTGCAATCAGTGCCAAACTCAAGTTATAGTGGTCGACCGGACGGGAGTCGTCTATTAAAAATTTTTGTTTTATCTTACTAATTTGAATCCCCGCACATTGCCTTTTGGATTCAGGCTCGCCCAAAATGCCATAGGTGGGCACCAGAGTCTGTTCGCAATAGCCCCTTAAGATCTTCATGTAGCGATCCTTTTGCTTTGGTTGGAGGTCTTTCAGCTTCAAGACGGAAAAAAGAGGCACATAGGCAGAGGCGGCGAATTCAACAAGGTCCAGCATTGTATCTGAATTGCCGGCGATCTCAAGCACCTCCCTGGTTTCCGGCGAAAGCCGACGTTTATCTGCGGCAGATTGTTCCACATTCAAGCTGCCAAAATAAAGCTTTCTTGGTGCCAGAAATTCCAATCGCGGCCTGTTGTCCGTATGGATTGGCCCTGGGCCAAAAAGACCCTTTAGATCTTCAGTAATTATCAGATGGGACAGATAATTTACACCGGCAAAAGAAACATTGGTTGATTGGCAGGCAAATTTAAGGTTTTTTTCTGCAGTAGGCCAATTAAGCAATTTGTTGTTATTCACCAGGCCCACAAGCAAATAATCCACCGGCCCAATCTTGATCAAAACGCCGTCAGAAAAAACCTTTGTAAAAGTTCTTCCCAGCAAGGTAAAGGTATTCCAATCGATTTCATAAGATTGAATCCACTGGGCAAAGATGCCGTTGTGGTTAAGACGCTGCTTGACCAGTTGGAAAAATTCCAGTGAAAAAAGATTCGCCAGGCCGGCCATCCAGGGATTGGAGGGCTCGGAAATAATCAGGTCATATTTCTCACTGGTCAGTGCCAGATGGTTACGGCCATCCTGAATGATTAGACGGGTCCTCGAATCCCGCAGGCAATCATTATTCCAGGGTGTGAAAAATAACTCGCAAGCTTTGACCACCTGATCATTGATTTCCACAATATCCAGCTGCTTTATTGGATATAACAGCACTTCTCCCGGCGTCATTCCGCTGGCCAGCCCCAGTACCATAACCTTTTCCGGATGAGGGTGGAAAAGCATGGGGATGTGCGCCGACAGGGTTTGTGTGGACCTATCTCCGTGGGAAGAAGCATCCGCTTTACCGCTGTTGAACATGGCATATTCTACCGTGCCCAAACTTGTAGTTTCTTTCTCCACCGTCGTAAATCCTCCGATCCCTTCTCCATGGAAAACAACCTCCAACCCCGCTCGCTGTTTGGCAAGCAGAGTTGGGCCTTTCCACAGGGCATCGAACCAGCCGGTACTTTTGAGTTCATGCTCTATGACATCAAAATCACGATACCACCCCCGAGAGAGAAGTTCATGGTTCCAGGAAGGAAAATGGAACATCAGTAGTACACCGCAAAAGCACAAACCTGCAACCGCCAGGAGCCAACCAGTCCGCTTCTGTGACATCAACATTACGTGAATCACAGCCAGCATTGTCATGGAAAACTGAAAGATGATGATCAGCCTTAATCCATTTTCTTTGCCAATCAACGGAACAAGAAAAAAGCCTGTCATAAAAGATCCCAGAATAGCGCCAACAGTGTTTAAGGCATAAGCAGTGCCGAGGGATTTCCCAAAATCGGACATGGATTGGATATATATTCGGTTAACCAGGGGAAAAGCGGCGCCTAAAAATAAGGTTGGCCCTATGAGAATGGCGAATAGAACAATGGATTGAATCAGTATCATGGTTGAAAAACTGGTATGGAAGGTACAAATGAGCTTGGAAAAAAGAAACTGGCTTTTGCCCAGAAACTGGCTGACCACCAAGGCCAGGACTGAGGCGCAAAGCTGGGTAAAAATCAGCAAAGGGAAGACCCTTTTCATTCTGTCAGCCAACCAGCCAAAGATAATGCTGCCCATGGCCAATCCAATGATAAAAGTCGAAATGACTATAGAAAAAGAGTAAGTTGTTGGTCCAACAATCAACCCCAGTAGCCTTGTCCACAAGACTTCATAGGCCATGCCGCAGAATCCGGATACAGCGAACAGCCAGAGGGCCCAGTTCATGGTCCTGCTTTTGCCGGTTGCAGCCAAAATAGCGCCCTTTGGTTCTATTTCTACAACAGTTGTTTAGGCAGGAAAGAACAAAAATTTTCTGTAATGGCCATCCATAGGCAGCGGCCACAATAAACAAGTTGATTGAGCAAGACTCCCCATCTCAACATAAATAGGATTGAGATTGTCAGGGGCCCTTATTCCCCTCTCTAGGGGAATAAGGCTATGGGAGGAGTTATTCAAATCTTTCCCAAGGAGATTGAAAAAACCACCTTTATCTTGAGGTTTTTTTATTGGCTATTCATTTTCCAGCCTATAAACACGTAAAAGCGACTTTAACTAACACCAGGCAAAAGGGTTAAAGAATTAAGCCGTGAAGGCTTTTTCCGGATACGGAATATACAGCAGAAAGACTTCACTGCTTTTTTTGCTTTATAAATTTATTTTAAATATTAAGATAAGGAAACAAAATGAAACCCTTAAAAGTCAGATCCATTATGGGGGAACGTCATATTCCTATGCTGAAACAGGCCGGTAAAAAGGTAGATTTTTTAGATCTTTCGGTCTTCTCCTCCAGGTCCCTGGAAAATGGCTCCTCGAATCTGGAGGAAGCTTTAGAGGAGCTTAACAAAGCTCACATTATTCTCCTCTATCGCTCCTCAGAGAGCTTTTGGGATTTAAACGAAGAGAGTTTAAAAAGAATAGGTCAAAAGGTCCCC
>JAUWIR010000295.1 GCA_030605265.1 Pseudomonadota bacterium
CACTTATTAGCGAAATCGCAAGCTCTCTGGGGGGACTGATTTTATGTTTTGGGATCAACCTTACAACTGGAGTGGATATACAAATAACTGGTATATCCGGGATGGGTACACAAATAACTCGGACGAATATACTTATGGGTATCCCTCTCCTTCAATATACAACCCGGTTGTTTCCTTTAACTGGGGGACAAATGCCGGTGACGAATATACATACGGATATCAAGCTCCTCCAATATATAACTCATTTGTCCCCTTCTCTTCTCCTTGGGCCCTCGACCAGGGATATTTCCCACCTGGATGGGGAACTGAAGGTCCAGGTTATCCGTGGAATTATGGTCAAAACCCCTTTAAAGTGCCACCTTCCCCAATGAATATTTTAAATCCTCCTCCCGGATGGAAGGTTATAACTTCACCATCAGGATGGGAACCTTCTATTGTTCCAGATTCGTATGATCCACATCCAACAACAAGCCTAGGAGATATCATTGAAAATGCACGTGGTTATCCTGGCCTATATGGGTGGTACTCCTGCAAGCAGCCCTATAAAGGTATTAACCTTTATTGTGAGTAGGTGAAAATTCTTTATAAATAACCTCCACCATATTTTCAATACCCTGTAAGTTGTGTTTAAATTTAGAGCGATTATATTAAAAGAAGGGCCAGAGGTTATTCCCTCTGGCCCTTCCTGTTTTTTTCCCTTTTACGGCTTTCAGTTATGGATTAATAATACATAGGCCCATCAGTCTCCACCTTAATATCATCGATATACCATCCTTCATAGTTATTGTACAAATCGTCTGTACTATCAAAGGAGAATTTGATAAGGATCGAGGAAATAAGCTCAGATGGAAGAAAGTCGTACTGGGCAACATTCCAGGTTCCACTAGTCCAAGATGTATCCCATAAATTAGTATCAGAACTATCAAAGATGTCTTTCCAACTTACACCATCGTTTGTGGATATAGAAAACTTCATTATATCCCAAGGGCATGGAAAACCACATTCAGTCTGGTACCAGTGCGCAAAATAAAGTATGGCCGAGTCGAACTCATCAAGGTGCTCTATTTCCAGTATAGCATCACCTGATGTAGTACCTACATCATAATTAGGGGGCGTAGGAGGCTGCTGATTATAGGCTAGACTATATGGAGTATTAAAGGCACGATAGGATGAAACATGCCACAGGCCGCTAAGTGACTGCCATCCATCAGACGCACCATCTGAGAACGTTTCCCACAGAAAATCAGGCGTAATGCCTTGTCTTGCAAAGACATAGTTCATTATCCAGGTTTGAGGTGTAGTGTAACCTTGAATTTCCGCCTCTTCCATGAAAATATTGCAAGCCTCTAAAAAATTTTTAGGTTTCCAATATAAGTGTTTAAAAGAGAGATTATCTATACTAACTGATGAAAAGCCTCGATTTTCACGGATATCCCAAAGTGCGCTGGAATAGATTTGAGAGCTTTTATGATAGACATTTGGATCCCATTGCGACATATTTCTTCTGATATCAAGATGTCTACGCATATTAGGGTCTATCATAAACCACTCGCCTTGATCCGGATCTTCGGTCTGGGCACATGAAAAATAATCGGAAAAAGTCTCATTTAAGGCTAATTCATATACATCATTGCCAAGGTAATAGGGATCATAAATTTTGTGAGTAACAGCATGTTGTAATTCATGAAGCATTACATCACGTGCCCATGCAGAATTTCGCAAAATAGGAGGCATATCATGGGTAAAATTAAGCGTTCTATCAATGCCATCATAATGTGGACCGAGTGGAGAATTCACATGAGTAAAGCATTTTATCTGGTAACCTAGATCAAAGCCTTCCTCTAACCAATAAAAGTTATAAAGGCTGTTATTGATATGCCAACAGACATTTTGAGAATCAAAGAGTGAATTATAATTATAGGGATCTTCATTCCATGTAAAATTCCATGTATATGGAATCTGATAATATGGGAAATAAGAGTATACAGAATCATAAAGATTTCCAGAATGTATTGCCCAGCATTTTGGCCCATACAGATGATAACCTATCTGATACCAATAATAACCGTTCGGGTAATATACCTTATAATACCCGGTAGAACTGGAAGTGTCTGTATCGTAAAGGTTCCAACCAGACCAATAATAGTATGAAGATACATCCGAAAAGATGAGAGGGGCAGTGGCAAGGGTGTCGTCTCCGTCAGTAGGAAAGTATTTAGCCTGGTAAGTGCCTCGGGTCGAATAATTTATCCGAGCATCTTGAATAGAGATGATTTCGCCTGTATCCGCATCAACAAAATATATCCAGCTTCCCACATCTTTACCTGAATATGATATTTTCCAGGAAAGATAGTCTTTCTTTTCCCCTTCACCATAAGGATAAATAACCAATTCCGGACCCAGAAGGGTGGGCTTAAGAGGATTCTCCAGACCAAAAGAACCATAGAAAGGAACCATAATACCAGCTATGTTAGGATCAGGAAGTTGTATCTTCGCATCAACAGTGGGTTCATCTTTGGTAGGGTCAACTCCAAGATCTTGCATAACTGTGGATAGCGCTTTATCAGCAGTAATTTTTGGTGTGACATCGAGATCCAGATCCGGCTGATAATTGGAAGAAAGACCAACAATTTTTCCCTTAGTTGTCATATGGACCAAAATTTCTGCTCTTTCCACTGGTATAGCCTTGTATATCTGCTGGAATTTTACATGATTCATGTTTCCAATTTCTATTTCCTCCACATTGCCTAACATCAATGTATCTATTTTTAGATAATCAAAGTGCTGTTGAAGGAACTCTTTGGCTGCCTTCTGGCTATCTTTGCCCATTGAGTCGGTTTTAAACCCGGACACAAATTTTGGCGCCTGTGTTGTTGGGTTTATAAGAACAGTCTTTGCCTTTAGCGGGTTTTCAAAATAAGTTGCAAAAGCAGTTGATACTAAAAAAATAATGCTCATAAAACCTATTAGAATTGATAAGATACCTTTTTTCATGGCGGCTTCCTCTCTTTGATTTCATTCAATAACTTCATTCAATAACCCTGACTCGGATATTCAATCTTTTCCCTCTATATTATCACCTCCCCCTCGTTATACTTGTAATCCAAACTTACAGTTTAAGGCACTTTATACTGTAAGACTTAAAGAAGATATGATCTCAAAAATTTGGGAATCTAAGAAGTGAATCTAAGAAGTATAGTATGTATGATAGGTATTATAATAAATATTCTATATTAATAAAATATATTTTTCAAATAAAAATAAAGGACTAAAATTAGGCAGGCTCCCGTCCAGTTAACCGGATTATTTGTGACTTATCTGCCCTGTTATTTTTACTGAAAAGTTTGAAAGGGCACAGATCCCCACACATTGAACAACTGTTTTGAGTAGTAGGTATTCTTTCTTTTATGAATCTGGCCGTGTATGAATCGATTGCTTCATCAAATTGCCTTGGCCAATCAAGTTCAGCTCTGGCTAAAGCCATACGATTGTCCCAGTCAATATCTGAATTCCTAAAGGCAAGATCTATGGCATGAGCGGCTATTTTAGCAGCTATTATCCCCTTAGGAATGTCATCTAAGAAAGGCAATCCTAAATGTTCGCTTGGATACACTACGCACAGATAGTCGGCCCCATGAAGAAGAGCAATGGTTGCTCCAATGGCAAGGGTTATATGATCATATCCAGGGGCAATATCAGTAACAATTGGTCCTAAAACACCTAATGGGGCACCTCTGCATAATCTTTTAGCCTTTCCTGATGAATGGCTTGATTTTATTGACAGCTAAATGACCGGGACCTTCAACCTTTACCTGGACCCCAGCTTTTCTAGCCTTTTTTACAAGCCCCCCTATTATAGCTAATTCTTCCATGGCAAGAATATTTTCTCCATCTGATACACATCCTGACCGAAGGGAGGCCCCGAAGCTTAATATAACATCCTTTTTCCTGACAATATCTAAAAGGTCTTCAAATGTTGAATACAGAGGATTTCCGGAATCATTGGCCTTCATCCAAGAAGCAATAATTCCTCCTCCCTTAGAGATCATTTTAATTATTCTTTTGCTTTTAATTAATTTGCGAAGAATTTTTTTATTTAATCCACAATGGACGGTCAGCATTGAGCATCCTTCTTCAATAGATTCCATAATGATAGTAAAAAGGTCCTCCTCACTCATGCTCAAATGCGTGCCTGATCGGCTAATTGCTTCAGAAGCAGCTTGATAAACAGGGACTATCCTTACAGGAACATTAACAGATTCAATAAGCTTTACTCTGTTTTTTTTGATATCACCAAAAGTACTTAAATCCATGAGAGTATCAGCCCCCCACTTTTCAGCTTCCTTAGCTTTTATTATTTCCAACTCATGATCAAAATAGTGACAAGATGTACCAATATTGGCATTTATTTTTATTTTTAATCCTTGACCAATGCCGATAGGGTGAAACTGATTTTTTTTATCCCAGATAAGAAGTATTCTTCCCTTTGAAATCCCTTTTTGAATAAACTTAACCGGAACTTCCTTTTTATTTGCCACTGCTTCCATATTCTTTGGTTATGATTCCTCTTTTGGCGGCTTCCAATTGAGTCATGAGTAAGTTTATCATTCCTTTTTTATTTACTATTTTTATTAAATCTAATAAATATTTTATCTTAAGTTTTAATTAATGCAAATAATATGCCATTATTTATTCTATAATAGAAGGATGAACTTGGGGTAATAAACATTTTTTGTAAGTATAGGATTTTTACTAATGAATATGATAAAATAAAGCAACTTGTGGGCATCTTTCAACAGCAATTCTCACTTTGACATGATTTGGATCAAGGTACAATTTTTCACCGCAGAGAACGCAGGGGTCGCAGAGAGAACATAAGAAAAACTCTGCGTTCTCTGCGTTCTCTGCGGTAAGTTATATTTTTTTTTAGACATAGGTTTAATAATTAGAATTGCTACATCTTTCAAAAAAAATTATATATGAACCTTATTAGAAAATGAGTGGAAACATAGCCTCTGTTTAATCCCCTGTTTTTTGAAAAAGGAGTAAAGGAAAGAAGTATGGGGGAAGAAAAAAGAAAAAAAATAAAAGCACAAAAATTTGATGTCATTGTTGTCGGAGCAGGACATGCCGGGTGTGAGGCTGCTTTAGCGCGCGCCCGTCTTGGGTGTGAAACACTTTTATTGACCATGAATATGGATAATATAGCCGGTATGGCTTGCAGCCCCTCAATTGGAGGACTTGGCAAGGGTCAACTGGTCAAAGAAATTGATGCTCTGGGCGGGGAGATGGCTAAAATTGCCGACAGGAGCGCTATTCAGTGTAAGCTGTTAAATACGAGTAAAGGTCCGGCTGTCCAAGGATCAAGAACACAAAATGATAAACTTCTCTATCACGCATATATGAAAGAGGTCTTGGAAAAAACTCCCAAGCTCCATGTATTCCAGGATACAGTAGAAAAATTGTTGATTGATAAAGGGAGAGTATCTGGTGTTTTAGCTCAAGTGCGGGGAGAGCTTTTGGGAAATGCCGTTATTGTAGCTGCCGGTACGTTTTTACACGGGTTAATTCATATAGGTCCCAGGAGCTTTTCAGCAGGAAGAGCAGGAGAATTCTCTGCTGAAGCCTTAGCTTCCCATTTGCAAGAAATCGGCTTTCAAACTGGTCGATTAAAAACCGGAACCCCCCCTCGTCTTCGTCATTCCTCAATAGATTTTTCTCAATTACGAATTCAAAAAGGGGACGAATTGCCTATCCCTTTTTCCTCTTGTACAAAAGAATTGGAACTTCCCCAATTACCCTGCTATATAGGTCAGACGAATAAAGAAACTCATTCGATAATTCAACAAAATGTTCACTTGTCCCCTCTTTATAATGGAACAATTGCAGGGATAGCCGCCCGTTATTGTCCTTCATTGGAAGATAAGGTGATGAAATTTCCTGATCGTGAAAATCATCAAGTTATTATCGAGCCGGAAGGGTATAAAACCGAGGAGATTTATGCGAG
>JAUWIR010000297.1 GCA_030605265.1 Pseudomonadota bacterium
TCCCTTTTTTAATAAAGGTTTTCATTCCTTAGCAACCTATTTTTATACATTTTGGTTCGGAGATAACATTATGTTTTTAAATAACTTTTAAGAGGTTTTTTATACCCTTAAATATACACCTATGGGGAAAAGGCAGGGAACTAATCAAGCAGGTAAGGATTGAATTACTGGAAAAGGGGCGTCATTTATTGGAAGCTGTTATTGAGTCGATCACTGATCAAAAGGTAGTAAGCCTCCACAGCGATATTAGTACAATAACAGGTGAGCGAATCATTATTTTTACCCTCGATAAATCACCTCTCTTCATAAAAAAAGAAAGAAAAGAAATAAAAGCTTCCACTCCAAACTAAACAAGCATCATAACCATTTATTAATCAATTTAAACCACTACCTCTGTTTGCAGTAATTTGACTATAAAGGTTCTCCCTTCTTTGGGAAAAACCCCGACTATCCCCAAAGAAACCATATTAAAGGGATTTGATCAGTACAAATTCAAATAAAAGGATCATTCTTAAAGATAAGGACTAAATATGAAAAGGGTATATCATTTGTGGGTACCCAGGCGCTCCTGAAGGAGGTTGGCGAAGCCCGTGAAGGTTGTATTATCTCACAGGGAGTGAATTTCCCTTGGGATGACAGTGTACCGCTGGTAAAGGAATATCTTGCCGCCTTGAAGGAATTTCAACTTACAGCCAAGATACGTTTTGTCTCTTTTGAGGGTTATATTGTCGGGAAGCTTTTCTGTGAAGCAGCCAAAGCAACTAGAGGCTCACCTTAAGGTATTAAATCACGGTGATTTTAAAAAAGGAGAGTATTCCACTAAATTCATTGAAGAAAGATTGAGAGAGCTAAAAGTATGATCAGGCGAAATCCCCATGGAGAATATCCGAAGATAGATAATACTTCCTATATTGATAATACTGCATTAATCATCGGCGCGGTAAAAATAGGCAAAAATGTGTTTGTCGGCCCAGGTGCAGTTATCAGAGCAGATGAGCCGTCAAGTTCGATAACTATACAAGATAACTGCAATATCCAGGACAGAGTAATAATTCATGCCTTAGAAAATAGTTCTGTCTTAGTAGAAGAAAATACCTCTCTAGCACACGGGTGCATAATCCATGGCCCCTGTAAAATCAGCAAAAATTGTTTTGTTGGTTTTGGTTCTGTTGTTTTTAATGCCGAAATTAGTAATGACGTATTTATAAAACATTTAGTGGTGGTAGATGGGGTCAGTATCCCTCCTGAACGAGTAATAGAGTCCTGTACTTTAATAACCAATAAGGACAAAACGAATAATTTACAGACTAGCGATCAAAGCTTAAAAAAATTTGCCGGAACAGTGGTGAGAACTAATCTGGATCTAGTGAAAAAATATAAAAAGCACGATGGTAAAATAAACTTATCGAAGCGATGTTGTTTCTTGAAGAAAAATTAAAAAATGCCGACCTTAAACTAGTCCAGTTGTAAGAATAATCAACCGCCAATAAAAATGAGGGAGATATTTAGATGGAGAGAGGGCTGAAAAAAGAACTTTCTCTTTTGGATGTCTTTTGCATAGCCACTGGTGCGATGATTAGTTCGGGTCTCTTTATTCTCCCCGGGTTAGCTTTTGCAAAAGCAGGCCCATCGGTCATTCTCTCTTATATAATAGCAGGAATTTTTTGTCTGCCGCCTCTTTTGAGTATGGCTGAATTAACCACGGCCATGCCTAAGGCGGGAGGGGACTATTTCTATATTATGCGCGGATTCGGCCCTTTATTGGGAACACTTGCCGGTTTTTCCACCTGGTTTTCTTTAAGTTTAAAAGGCGCTTTTGCTCTAATAGGAATGGGAGCATATTTAAGAATAATAACTCACATGAACTTAAATAGCATTGCCATAATTGGTTGTATATTTTTCATTATTCTTAATTTAATTGGCGGTTTTGAATCCCTGGGCATCTAAGCGGAAGCCTTACCCCTATCTTAGACGGGGCAAGCATTTTATTTTCCCTGAGGATGAAGTGGCCCATATTATTTATGTTCTTGTATGTTCAGCCGACGAACGGATTCTCCACTTAAAAGTTTTAGCCGCTATTGCCCAAATTGCTCAAAACCCTGAATTTGATAAAAAGTGGCTTGAAGCAAGCAGTAAAGAAGAGTTAAAGAATATCATTCTTTTGGCTGAGAGAAAAAGAGGTTAAGAAGTGCTTAAGGAACCCATGCTGAAAAAAGGAATAAACAATGTCAAAAATAATTATCTCTGCCGCCCTTAACCACAGAATATCAGAGCTGGATTAGGGACATGATTTTTAGTTTTTATTTCAATGTAGCAATAAATCAAGCAAAAAAATAAATGCTATTATAGACCCAAAAAGGATTAATGCCCAAATACCACTTACAGTTTTTTTACTTTCGCTCATAATTTCCCCCTTTTCTATTCTCTTAAAAATTTTTCGCAGTAATAAAACTTAAATTTTCATTACATACCGCCTTATATTCCTTAAAGGTCAATCGGCTTATTAATTTCTCGAATCATTACTAAAACTAAAAGGCAAACAAAGACCAATGATCAAATAATAAGGCATAACTAGCCAGGATTACCTGAGGTGACGCTTTGGGCTCCTCTATGATTGTGCAACCTCTAATAATCTAACCTTAGCACCCTGGCAATTAAGTCTAGAGGTTAGAACTTCCAAAAAGTGAACTCATCATGGCTTTGCCGATGACATTCATGAGAATGCCAAAGAAGGCCAGCCCGGCAACCATAGTCATAGCGGCTATGGTTTTTCCAATAATAGTAGATGGATACATGTGTCCCCATATCCAACAGTAGTAATGGTTACTATGCACCACCACATGGCTGCTGGAATGCTGCTAAAAGAAGTGGTAGGCACATTTCGTTCCGCATAATAAATCAACGTGTAATATCAACACTTATTACAGTAAATATTCCAAAATAGCTCTGTAAGCTTTTCCGCTGCTTCTTGGCGAATTCTTTTGTCCTTAGCGTTCTCGGCAATGTCTGTTAAAATAGTTTGATCCTCCATCTTTTTTACTGCTTCACTGCAAATATTAAAAATAGTACCATTCTCCACAAGAGTATCTTCTTTAATAATTTTCATAAGTAAGTCTTTGTTTTGAGTCCTTGCAGCTGCCGTACACCTGACGATATAACTAGAATCATTATTTGCAATCTCGGTAAGTAAATTTTGGTTTTCTAATTTTTGAACAGCTGCTTCTCGAATATCCTCCTCAGGATCATTCCTGGCTATCTTGGCAAGTTTTTTTTTATTATCCAATTTCTTCACAGCACAAAGACGAATTTCTTTATCGGAATGCTTCCATCTTGGGCAAAAAAAATCCGATAGCCTCATAATCAACACCCTCTTGTTTGCTATGGTAGTAATTTTTGGGATTTTTTAATAATTGTCTACCATATTGCTATGTAAAGCACATATATAGTTATATATTGAATTTTAGTTGCTCTGCTTATTTTTGAGTTTCCAAATTTCTGCCATTGCTTCTTCGCGAATGGATGAATCTTCATCGTTTTTAACGATATCTGATAAAATAGCTTGATCTTCCAACTTTTTCACTGTTTCCCGGCGAATCCATACAAGAATGTCCTCATTTTTAGCAATATCTGCCAAAGCAACTTGATCTTTCAATTTTTTCACTGCTTCTAGACGATCACATACAGGAATTTCATTATTTTTAACAATGTCTGCTAATGCAGCTTGATCGCTTAATTTTTCCATTGCTTCTTGACGAACAGATTCATCCTTATCTTTTTTGGTAATATCTGCCAAAGCAATTTGATCCTTCAATTTTTTCACTGCCTCCAGGCGGGTGGATGCATCTTTATCATTTTTGGCAATATCTAATAAAAAAGCTTGATCTTCAAGCTTTTTTACTGCTTCTTGACGAACCCATATAAGAACTTCATTATTTTTCGCAATGCTTGCCAAAGCAGCTTGATCTTTCAACTTCTTTACTGTTTCATGTAGAATATCTATACTTTTATCATTTTTGGCAATATCTGCCAAAATAGTTTGATCCTTCAATTTTTTCACTGCTTCCAAACGAATTGATGCATCTTGGTCATTTTTAGCAATGTCCGCCAGTGCAGCCTGGTCTTCAAGCTTTTTCATTGCTTCCCGGCGGACTTTTTTATCCTTATCGTTTTTAGCAATTTTAGCCAAAATAGCTTGATCTACCAATTTTTTCACTGCTTCTCGGCGAATAGATGCATCTTTATCGTTTTTAGCAATGTCTATTAGAGCATCTTGATCTTCCAACTTTTTTACTGCTTCTTGACGCACTCCTCTATCCTTAAAGTTTTTAGCAATATCAGCCAAAATAGCTTTATCTTTTATGCGCCGCATCCAGCCTATAGCTTTTTCCTGATCGTCCGGATTATTTATGGTAATATATTCCAAAATAGCATGCAAAATCACCTGATCTGTTATACGGTTTATTGCTGTTTTTTGAACATATGAGCTTTCATCATTTTTAGCAATATCAGCCAAAATAGCTTGATCTTTCAGCTTCTCTACTGCTTCTTGACGAACAATTACATCTTCATCACTTTTAGCAATATCAGCCAAAATAGCTTGATTTTGTAACTTTTTCACTGCTTCTAAACGAACACTTGCCCTGATATCGTTTTTAGCAATATCAGCCAAAATAGTTTGATCTTTCAGCTTCTCTACTGCTTCCCGGCGAATGCCTTTATCTTTAGCACTCTTGGCAATGTCTGCTATAATAGACTCATTTTCGGCAACATCAGCCATAATGGCTTGCAAAAGCGCTTGATCTGTTATATTGGCTATTATTGTTCTCCGGACATCCAAACTTTCATCATTCATAACAATGTCTACCAAAATAATTTGATCTTTCAGCTTTCCTGATGCCTGTTTACGAATTCTTTTGTCCTTGGCATTCTTGGCAATATCTGCCAAAATAGTTTGTTCCTCCATCTTTTTTACTGCTTCTCGGCGAATATTGAAAATGGTATCATTCTCCACAAGAGTATCTTCTTTAATAATTTTCATAAGTAAGTCTTGGTTTTGAAGCCTTTCAGCTGCCATACACCTAATGATATAACTAGGGTCACTCTTAGCAATCTCAGTAAGTAAATTTTGGTTTTCTAATTTTTGAACAGCTGCTTCTCGAATATCCTCCTCAGGATCTTTCCTGGCTATCTTGGCAAGTTTTTTTTTATTATCCAATTTCTTCACAGCACAAAGACGAATTTCTTTATCATAATGCTTCCATCTTGGGTAAAAAAAATCTAGTAGACTCATAATCACCCTCTCATTTTTTTAGTATGAGATTTTAAGTCTTATTATTAATAATTGCTTTTTATATAAAGCATTTAAACACATATATAATTTTTATTCTGTCATTCCGGAAAAAAATGATAATTAAAATGTATTACTTACTTATAGAAGGGGTCATCTCAGGATCTTAAAATAGAAGTATTTATAATCCGGTGGGTTTGTAAAGGTAGGCAATTTTTTGTTGAATAAGAAATATTTTCTTGATGATCAATCAGGATCTTACTTCCCTCATCATCAAAAGGTGAGTATAAAGTTTTTAGAGGATTATATTGTTTAATATGTTTACTAAAAATATAAAAAGAAACTAATAAAGGAATTTTCTGAGTAGAAGCCACATTTGTTAATAAATCCTTTATCCATGGAGAAAAATAAAAATACCTTAATAAATCATTTGTCCCTGTAGGGGTTTGGCATGCAAGGTTACTTATTACTTCAATTATAATCTTGGTTTTCTGCGTTTCACTTAATTCCCCTGAAAGCTCTAAAAATTCACAAACATCAATGTAGTGTTCATATACATATGCATTTGCATCCATCAAACTTAGCGTACAAATTAAGCAAACCAAAAGTAGGCTTCCAAAAAATAATAGAAATTTTGATTGATTCATCTTACACATTTCCATAAATAAAAAATAAATAATTTTACTTATCTAATCGTCTTTATACGCCAAA
>JAUWIR010000545.1 GCA_030605265.1 Pseudomonadota bacterium
ACGTGATCTAAGTTGTAAATCGATGGTTATTCATCAAAAAAATTCTTTGATCTAGTTTATCTTCATATTATCTTGTTCATTGAGATTGATGAATGAATTGGGTATTTTATTTTGTTCTTATTCCTTAGTAATGGCTACAGATGAAGCTTTTAAAGAAGTGCAAGAAAGTTCACAAAAAATGAGTGAACTCATGGGGAAATCTCGGTTGCCTCACAGGAGAAGCCCAAGGGATTAAGCAGATCAATACAGCCATAACGGAAATGGACAAAATAGTCCAACAGAGCTCTATTGATATGATACTGAATCTTCAGCAGCAGTGGCTAAAGGGATGGCCAATCAAGTAAAGGGTTGTGAGACGGCCATTCTTGATCTGCATCGATGGTGGGGGGAAAAATACAAAGGGAAACACTACAAAAGAAGGACCTTGAGGCGATAGGGGTAAGGCATCCGGATTGTACAAGATTAAGCTCTTCTAAGGAAGGTCAGCCAGAAAGAGCATAACTATAAAGCAAAGAAGGAGCCCCCTTCAGCAGAATATGAAAAGTTAACTTAAGTTTCACCTTTCTCAAAGATGCAAAAAACTAGATACTTTTATAACCTTATATGAACATATATAAAGACGATAAAGTCATTTAGGGAAGTTCCCAATGCTTTATATTGGTTACATTCATTAATTATACTTTGTTATTTATGACAAATAGACCTGAATTTAAAAATAGCCGTCAGCAAATGATAATATCACTATGAAAAAAATATTGACTCTATCATTCATCTGCCTCATAGTTTTTGGTTTCCTCTTATTGGCAGGATTTAAGATTTTCAAAACATCATGGTTTTGTTTACAATGCCATGAGAAATCAAATATTGCTGAAAATTGGAAAAAATCAAAACACGGTCCAAGCAACCCTGAGATGAATAATTGCATCCACTGCCATTCTCGTCCGGGATTCATTGGGCTTTTGCAAAGCCAAGTGGGTAAATTTTTTTCACACCTCACTGTTTTTGACTTTCTTGATTCCTTTTTATCTACAGAAAACCAAAAATTAAGGCCGAGCAAATCAGTTACCTGTGTCCAAGAGGGATGTCATCAAATGGACCTTCTGGATCGTTCCCTCAGGCGACAAATTTCTCTCAGTCATTCAGTACACGTAAAGATCATGGAAGAGATCGGAACACGATCTAAATGCATGCCCTGCCATATAGATATAGCCCATGGTGAATTTAAATTTTTACCGGATATGAAAAGCACCTGTTTTCTCTGCCATTCGGAGCAGGACACTCAATCCTCTAATTGTGATTTATGCCACAAAACCCATCCCGGCGTCCAGTTGAAGGGCAGGGACACAAGCTTATTTGAGCTACATAATACAACAAATAAGAAGACAAAAATCTCCTGCCTTGAATGTCATCTTGATCATTGTAAAGCCTCTAAAGCCAATTGCGAAAAGTGCCATGCAGGGAAAAACTATGGTGACTTGATTGAATATCAAGGGTTGATGAGCCTTCGCAATGAAAATGAAGAGAAATAAAGGGAAATAATCCGCAGGAAAATTTCAGCTTATTTTTCACAGACAAAAATCTTTGATCCTCCGCTGTGAGAGCGTACCCTTTGAACTTTATAAAAATATTTTTGAAAGAGGGTTTTTTCCTGTCCTAAAATCTCCAAGGCTTTTCTTGAGCCCATAAAAAAAATCCGCACATAAAATAAAAAACGAACAATAGGATGCTCCGGCACATCATGCTCCAGCATTAAAAAAAGCTTCCCCTTTTTTAAGATGCGCACAATTTCCTGCAATGCTTTAGCTTGAGTGTCGTCCCTTAACTCATAGAAGGCATGAGAGCAGGTTACCCCGTCAAAAGAATTTTTCCGAAAAGGAAGATGAGCAACATTTGCTTCAATAAAAGAAAGTTGAGGAAACTGCCCTGCCCACTTTTCCCGCGCTTTTGATAACATGCCATGAGAAAAGTCCAGGCCCAAGGTTACACCTTTTTGCCCCACCTGAAGCTGTAAATTGGGGAGTACTGACCCGGTCCCGGTGCAGATATCCGAGGCCAAGTCCCCCGGTTTTAAACGGGCCTGCTACCGGGAATTGCCGTAAATCTCCACTTTGGTCCCGCGAGTGCATTGCAATAAAGGCATCGTAAAACCGGGAAAAGATATCATAATATTTTCTTCGATATTTACGCATCCCCATAAACCAACTCCTCCTTTTCCTCTCTTTCTTATTGATAGCTATCCCTTATCGATATGTATTATCGACATTTATCATAAATGCATAATGTTTGACCTTTGATTTTAGCTTATAAACGCCTTGTATACAATGAAGACTTGGAATGATTTGACATTAGTACGAGGTTTTTTTTAAAAGATACCCTCTTGTCATTAGTCTTGAAATAAAACAGATCTTGGTTAATCCTTTTTCTTTGATCTTTTTTGATATTGATATACTTCACAAAGGAGTTGACAAAAGCCTTGTGCTTCAGCTTAAAGTGTATGATTCACATAATTATCGCTGCGGTATGTTCCGGATCAACCAGAGCAGAAAGTCCTTACCTGATCCGATTGGCGGTGTATGCTGGATTGGACTGGATCGACCGACCTTAAACTGCCTAATGCCATTCTATGTGGGCGTCAATAAACTACCCCGATCAATTGAGACCATGAACCTGCTTGATTTCACACGTGATAGTGCCTGGTGGGCCTTCAATTTTGTGGCGAATTATGCTAACATCAAATATTCCTATATGATGAAGGATATTTGTGCAAAGCAAAAAGAATTAGAAGATGCAGCCTATAAGGCCCTATCGGATTTTGAACAGGGTGCAAAAAGCAAATGTCGATACGATCTTAATACTTTCTGCAACAACAATACTGAAAGGGTAATTTATAACCTATAATGATTGATGGACCCCTTTCAAAGTCTCTTCAATCCATAGTTCTATGCATGCAGTGGAGCGGATATTGACATTGGAACAGGCATAGTAGTGTTCCAGACTGTCAAAAAAATTATATTATTTAAATCTATCAAAATCTTTTTAAGGAAGGGAATGAGGTATGAAAAAGATCCTAATGATATGTATGATGGTAATTATTTTTGCACATCCCTGTTATGCTGCAAATAAAATAGGCTTTGGATTAAATTTCAGCAGAGAAGAAGATATAGAAGAAGAGGATAATTACAATTGCGCTGAATATGAAGATTCTACTGAGTATAGATTATATTACGAGCATTTATTAAGGCAGCCTCTTGGAATTCAGTTGGAATTGGGTCTTACTGATATCGAGTATGATTATAAAAATGACTGCCATGGCTATGATACACAAAGTTATGAAAAAATAGATTTTTCAGTTTTACTAAAATACTATTTTTATTTAAAACTCCTATTAGACAGATGGACATAAATAGTTTAAAAATCAATAGGTTACATTATATTTTTAGAATTAAAGAAAAACCAATAAAATCAATAGGTTGTGAGCTAAGGTGCTAACTGCTAACATATTG
>JAUWIR010000086.1 GCA_030605265.1 Pseudomonadota bacterium
AAGACTCGGGATTCCTCAGGAGAGGATTGCCAAAAGATTGGGAGTAGATCAAAAAACTATCCACAACCATCTAGGAAAAATGCCAGTTATGCCAAACTTCCTAAAAGCTGATTTATCAAGAGGTTTTACTGTTTCCTAAGTTGCTGATAAGCATGGATGGACAGAGCCTTTAGTTTGGTCGCTGGCTTTGGAAGGAAAGGATGACTTGGCGCGATTTAGGCAGATTAACTGGGGCTTGCGGACTTGGGACCTATGGGAATGGAATACTTGCGATAAGAGATTTGGCGATGAATGGCCGGGGAGGATGGGACTGGTTCAGTTTGGTGCAAATATTAAAAATATTATAAATATTAAATAATAGTGGACAAGTATCGGAAAATTTGTTAAATGTAATCTACCAATTTCAACCCTTTTTATAGGAGGTAGGTTACATGGAACTTTTAAAGAAAAAATGTCCAAAATGTAAATCTCAAAAGATCCGATTTCAAAGGCAATATCCAACGAAGAATCATGGTACCCGGACGATTTACAAATGTGAAGATTGTTTCAATAATTTTTCAGAAACAAAAAATACATTTTTACAAAACTTAAAAAAGCCAATTAGTTTAATATGGCAAGTTATAAAAGCTCGTACAGAGGGGATGGGAGTAAATGCCACTGCCAGAACCTTTAACATATCCAAAAATACATTCCTTGATTGGGAAACTAAATTTACTAATCTATTTAAAATTTTATTTATTTATTCTCTTGTGCAGCAATTTTTAAAATTAATAATTGAAGGTGATGAGGTTCCTCCTCCGCTCTGATGAATCAGGGCCATGTTTTTCACTGCCTCAAAGATGCTTTTAATGGAATCTTCCACAGGGATCACAAAACAGGCAGATAACTGGCCCATTTGTGTGCCTGCATTCATAAGGGTGGGAGAGTTGGGCATAAATTCCCGACGAACCATAAGGGAATAAAATTCCTCTTCATAATGCCGGACATCGGAAGAAGAACCATATAAATATTCAGCTTCAGCAACTGTCCGTGCAACCCTCCCAAACATTTGGGCAGGGGATTCAATTACTTGCCCTTGATCATCTTTTCTAAGATACCTCTTCTGCAGAACCTGTAAGGTAGTGACTGATAGTTTTAGATCATCCCGGACGCCTATCCAGATTTTCATCTCCCTAATATCCTGATGATGCCGGCGATAGAGGATATAGGATTTTACTACCCGGGTAAATCCCTCCTGAATAAGCATCTCCTCCACCAGATCTTGAATCTCTTCAACTGTTGGGATTTCCCCGAACCTTTGCTGAAGTAAAGGGACAATTCTTTTAGTTAAATTTTGGGCCTTCTTTTCAGATTCTTGCTTATTTTGAAGATTTTCAAAAAAGGCTCGATAAAGCGCTTGGTAGATTTTTTTGCTCTCAAAAGATACCAATTTGGCATCTCGCCGGCGAACTTGTTTTTTCAAGAGATTATTCATAAAATATTCCTCAGCAAATCATTTGATCTCTGTATTAGATTAAATTTTCATATTTATCATTTATTTATAAATAAATTTTTCGTTATGTAATCCATGTTTATATTATCTAATATTAATTTTAGTATTATTTTGAGTCATACTTGTCATAACCTAACTTTCAATGAGTGAAATTTACATTATATAATCGTGATTTTACCTTTTTCCTCTTCACACTCACCATTATCGCATCTCGAATGTAACAATTTGGGGAATTTTGGAGACCTCAAACTGTGACTACATAATGCCCTTTCTCACCATCATAACGCCAATAATCCTTGCAAGGCTAGCGATTTTTGAGAATAGTTTAGCTCCTTTAAAAACATCTTGCAGTGTTATTAAAGTTTTAGGAAAGCCAAAGGTAATCTTAGACTGTGCTCACCCAAATAATTGATGCCGTTCAGAAGTTCAGCTTATCTCCGAAGGCTCAGAATCCAGTGATGAACAGTCCAAGGGGATTGATCAGATTAATATGCCGGTGGCTCAAATGGATAAGGTAACTCAGCAAAACGCTTCCAGTGCCGAGGAATCAGACGCAGCGAGTGAAGAATTGCCCAACCAAGCCAGATATATAGCTCAATGTAAATGGTAAATGCACTGAAAGATATTGTAGGAAGCGACAAAAACAGACTGATGGATGCAAAGGACCAATTGTCCCAGCAGAAGTATAGTGATCTCAGGCAATCGCCTCTTTTAGACCCTGATGATGGAAAATCAGACATGGGGAGCCCCGGTTAAAATTGATAAAGCAGGCAAAAATATATCGTTGAATGATTTTGATGCCCTGTTATTCCTGGTGGGTTCTTCCCTGATCGTTAAAGAGTTAAAGTGTATATACCATTTGCTAATCTTACTCATGCAATAAAGATTCAATTACTTTTTCCGCTTTCTCCAGTTCATATCCAAAATAAGCAAAATTTTTATTCTTATCTATAACAATACTTGTGGGGGTTCCTCTTATGCCGTACTTTTTGGCAACTTCACCTTTAATATCCAGTAATACATCAAATTTAATACCCTTTTGTTCAGCAAATTTTTTTACCTTTTCCGGTTTTTCTAAAATATCAATTGATAAAACTTTTACCTGATTTTTATGGGTAGTTTCTATAGTATTCAGTTTTGGTATCTCCATTACACAGTAAGGACACCATGTTGCCCAAAAGTTCATAAGAATAATTTTATTGCCAAGAAAATCAGTAAGGCTGATTTTCTTATCGCTTATGCTCTGCAAGGTAAAATCAATAATCGGATGTTCAGTAGAGGATTGAGAGGATTTTTCTACAGGTTTTTGCTCTGATGTTTTTGTTTCCTTGGAAGCTTCTTCAGATTGTTTTTGTGCATTACAACTGCTCACTCCTAAAAAAAGCATCCCTATGAATGGAATAATGAGTAATTTTTTTAAGACAAATATTTTCATAGATACAAATCCTTTCTCTTTAGCTGTGTTTCTACCAAAATCTTCCAGCTTGGAAAATAAGATATTCTCCAAAAGCCAGCATAATTAATCCAAATAATATTTGAATACGTTTCATCCACCGGCCGGATTTAGGAAGGGCCGTTAAAAATCCGGTAAAAGTCCCAGCCAAAATTAAAAGTGCTCCCATGCCGAGAGCATAAATGAAAAGTAGGCTAATCCCAAAGAAAATACTCTGCTTGGAAGCGATAAAGGCAAAAAGTGCTCCTAAAATAGCCACAGTGCATGGCGCTGTAATAAATCCCGAGGCCAGTCCCAATCCAAAGGCCCCTAAAACTCCCTTTTTCCTTGCTTTTGGCGTTGCTCCACCAAACCAGGAGGGAACAGGAATGGAGAAAAGGCCTAACATTGAAAGCCCAAAAAGGATAATGATATTGGCCACAATAAGATTAACGATAGGATTATTTTGGATCTGGCCAAAAAATTTTCCTGTCAAAGCTGCAAAGGCGCCAAGGGCTGAATAGGTGAAAGCCATTCCCAGGACATAAAATGAGGAAAGGAAAAATCCGGAGAATTTTGAGTTCTCCTTTTGCCCCCCTATATATCCCACCAAAAGCGGTATTACCGGGTAAATACAAGGAGTAAAGGAAGTGAGTACTCCTCCCAAAAATACTAAAGGAAAAGCCAGAAGAGAATTTGTCTGAATAGATTGTTGAGCCAATTGATAAATATTAAAATTCATTGTTCATCAATTTTTTTATTTTTTGAGAAAATAACTCCTTGGAAATATTCCCTGAGATTTTGTCTTTTTCAAGGCTTTCTTGGAAAAAAATAAGGGTCGGAAGGCTTAAAACTTCATATTGTTGAGCTAAAGTTTGATTGGTGGTAATATCGACTTTTCCTAAAAAGCATTTTTTGTCATTCTCAAAGGATAAATCTTCCATATATTTTAATACATTCTTACATCCACTGCACCAAGGGCTTTCAAAAAGCAAAACCGCCCTTTCCTGATCTAGATATCCTTGATCTCCTGAGCTAATAGAAACGATCTCGTTCATTTTCCTTACTCCAATAAAATTAATTTAATTCATAGTATCATCTATTATATTCATTGGTCAATAATCTTCAATTTGTTTTTCTTTTTTCTCTAACCAACTGGTCCGGTGATTTTTAGCCCATTGCCTACTTACCTTGCCAATGATAATTCCCGTTAAGGCCCCTGGATGTACAAAAATTCGCATATAAATATGCAAAATACCGGAAAATAAAAAAAAACTCGCACATAAAGTATGAAGTGCATAATTCCAGATGAGAAAAGTATGAGAAAAAGCCCTTGAATTATTAAATATATGACCACTGATTATGGCGAGTAAACCAAAAAAAATAACCCCCCAAAAATATGTTTTCTGAAGAGTATTAAATTTTCCTTTTTTGGGAATTTTATAAAGCCCCGCCTTAAATCTTCTCTTTTTTAGCCAAATAATATCCTCCTTATTGGGAAAACATTCTTTTATCCAGGCTAAAAAGCAAATCAATAATGAAAGAGAAAATAATATTCCTGTCTTATGATGAATAACGGCCGCCCCCCTTGATCCTCCAAATAACAAATGAAAAGGTCGCCAAAAAGAGAATAAAAAGCCCATACCGCTTAAAAACAATAGAATAAAACTAAAGGCTAACAACCAATGCCCTACTATTTCAATTATCGAGGAGGAGGGAATATACTTTTCTTTATTCATTAATCAGTTGTAGTTTTTTCCTTAGAATTATTTTTTCGGTTAAAAAAGTCAAGAATAGCAGCTATTATGGCAATGCCGCTCCCTAGCCCAAGCAAAGGTTTACATATCCTTAACCACCCAAAAAGAGCTGCTTTGGGCACATGAGGGTCCTCAGGAAGCCCGTATTGCTTTGGCGCTACTTTAATTGCGTACATCACATTTAATCCCCGGCACTCTTTTTCGCCATAAATTGATTGGTATCCTGCATTCTTCGCTTGCCGCAGTAAGGCATCCCGATCACCAAACTTTATAGCTCCCGTAGGGCATATTTGAGAACAGGCCGGCTCCATCCCTTCAGCTATACGTGTATGACAAAAATGACATTTACTTACTTTGCCGGTTACAGGATCAAATTGGGGGATATGAAAAGGGCATGCATTAACGCAATGTTTACACCCAATACATTTATCCCTATTCAGAACAACCGCCCCCTCCTTCGTTCTTATTATAGCCTCCGGAACTGGGCATACTAACATACAGGTGGCTTCTCGACAGTGGAGACACTGCTCTTTTAAAAAGAGCCATTGAATTCCGGAACTGTTTTTTTTCTCTGTATATTTTATTTTTGTATAGGTGATGAAAGAAAGTTTTGGTGGATTTTCATAGGTGCCATAATTAGCGGTGACTTCCGCCGGCAATTGATTCCATTGCTTGCAAGCAACCTGGCATGCCCGACACCCTATACAATTTTCAGGATAGATTAAAAAGGCCTTTTCCATGATCGATGCAGTCCCCCTCTTTTTCATCGACCGCAAAAGTCTTGGGCTCCGGAGAGAATTTCGAATCTATTTGTATTTCACATCTATAACCGCTTTCATTACCTTGTGGCCAACCAAAACCTCAGCAATCTGCACTGCATTAAGGGCAGCCCCTTTCCTTAAGTTATCTGCTACCACCCAAAGGTTTAATCCACTTTCAATTGATTCATCTTCCCGAATACGCCCGACAAAGACAGAGTCCTTACCAGAGGCTTCAATAGCTAAAGGATATTGATTCTGTGATGGATTATCAACAACCACTACCCCTGGGGCTTTTTTTAATAAATTCTTACATTCTTCAGCAGTGATTTTCTTTTCAGTCTCTACATTCACAGCTTCTGAATGACTTATAAAAACTGGGACCCTTACCGTGGTTGCCGTTACTCGAATCGATTGGTCCCCCATTATCTTTTTGGTCTCATGAACCATTTTCATTTCTTCTTTCGTATAATCATTATCCAAAAAGACATCGATATGGGGCAAGCAGTTAAAGGCAATAATGTGAGGATACACTTTAGTCTTGATTTTGTCTCTTTGAAAATTTAAACTCATCTGGGTTTGTTGAAATAGTTCATCCATGGCATCTTTCCCAGTACCTGAAACTGCCTGATAAGTACTCACTACAATTCGCTTAATTTTCGCTTGGTCATGAATAGGCTTTAAAGCCACCACCATTTGAATAGTAGAACAATTAGGGTTGGCAATAATCCCTTGATGAGTAAAAATAGCCTCCGGATTAACTTCAGGAACAACCAGCGGTACATCATCATCCATGCGAAAGGCGCTGCTGTTATCGATAACTACTGCTCCGGATTTAACCGCCTTTGGAGCAAATTCAAGGCTCACTGATGCGCCGGCAGAAAATAAAGCTATATCAACGCCCTCAAAGGAATCATCCTTTAATTCCTTTACCACTATATCTTTTTCGTTAAAGGTGATTGTATTCCCGGCAGTACGGATCGAGGCCAGGGGAACAAGCTGTTTAACAGGAAAACCTCTTTCCTCTAAAACAGAAATCATCTCCTGCCCTACTGCGCCGGTAGCGCCGGCTACAGCCACCACGTATTCTTTTTTCTTTTCCATGGTCTATCTCCTCAAAAGACAATGACAAATTGGTAATCTCAGGCTGATTCCATGATTGAGGCAACAATTAAATCTCCCACCTCAGAAGTGCTCACGCCACTTTTTGCTGATAAATCCTTCAGCTTGCCGCTGGAAAGGACCTTGATTATGGCCTCCTCTATCAACTCAGAACCCTTCTGCTCCCCCAGATGATCAAGCATCATTTGCGCAGCTGAAATAGTAGCCAACGGATTGATGACATTTTTCCCTGTATATTTCGGGGCGGACCCATGAATCGGCTCAAACATGGAAACCCCTTGAGGATTGATATTTCCGGAGGCGGCGACTCCCATCCCGCCTTGTATCATAGCTCCAAGATCTGTAATGATGTCTCCAAACATATTACATACAACGGCGACATCAAACCATTCAGGATTTTTCACCATCCACATACACATGGCGTCAACATGGGCATGGTCCTTTTTAATGTCCGCATACTCTGAACCAACCTCATGGAAGACCCTCTGCCATAAATCGTGGGCATAGGTTAATACATTTGATTTATCAACCAAGGTTAATTTTTTCTCTCTATTCCTCTTTTTGGCATATTCAAAAGCAAAGCGAACGCATCGCTCTACGCCCTTTCGTGTATTTATCATCTCCTGAGTAGCTACTTCATCGGGAGTTCCTTTTTTAAAAAAGCCCCCTATTCCAACATATAACCCTTCGGTATTCTCACGAACTACCGTAAAATCAATATGTTCAGGCCCTTTATCCTTTATTGGGGTCCAAACCCCCGGATAAAGCTTGATTGGTCTTAAATTAATATATTGATCTAATTCAAAACGAAGGCGCAATAATACACCTTTTTCCAGTATCCCTGTTTTCACCTCAGGATGGCCGACAGACCCTAAATAGATAGCATCCATCTGTCTTAACTCGGAAAAATCAGTATCAGAAATGAGTTCTTTAGTACGCAAATACCGCTCTCCACTAAAATCATAGTCCACTTTTTCATAGGAAAAGTCAGTTACTTTACATACAACATCAAGGACTTTTAGTCCCTCACGAATAATTTCCGGCCCAACGCCGTCTCCCGGAATAACAGCAATTTTCCATTTAGCCATTTCTCTCTCTCCATACTGATTAGATAATAAATTGTATGAACGGTTACCTTCCATTTAGCCTTTTGCACGGCCACGCTGCATCTTTGAACTTATATAATTAAGCAAACCGCCTGCTGAAATTAATTTTTGCATGAATTCCGGATAAGCAGTTATTTGATACTCTTTTTTCTTGGTACGATTAATGATTTTCCCGGCATCTAAATTAACTTCAACAATATCCTTTTCTTGAATTTCCTCTGCCGCTTCTTTAGATTCAATAATCGGCAAGCCGATATTTATGGCATTTCGGTAAAAAATTCTGGCAAAGGTTTTAGCAATAACGCAAGATATTCCGGCTTCTTTTATGGCCCACGGAGCATGTTCGCGGGAAGAACCACACCCGAAATTTTGACCGCCTACTATAATGTCCCCCAGAGAGATTTTCTTGGTAAACCCTTCATCAATCCCGGCCATACAATGTTGGGCCAGTTCTTTAGGGTCCGAAGTATTTAAAAACTTTGCGGGGATTATCTCATCAGTATTAATATTATCTCTATATTTCCATGCCTTACCAATAATCTTTTTCATTTTTCATTTTCCTTGAGATTCTTCGCCTTGTCAAAATATATAATAAGCAAGACTATTATTTACAATTAATACCGCTTTTAAAAGGCATTTTCACTGTGTCCTCTGTAGTTAAATAAGAACACAATTTATGTTTTTTTTGCTTCTTTGGCTATTGAAGAAATGACCTCTTTTGGGTGACTAATCTTGCCTGTTATTGCTGAAGCTGCCGCCACGGCCGGATTTGATAAATACACCTCACTTTCCAGGTGCCCCATCCTGCCGATAAAATTACGATTTGTTGTGGCTAAGGCCCTCTCTCCTGCGGCCAGGACCCCCATGTACCCACCTAAGCAGGGTCCACATGTTGGCGTGCTAATAACAGCCCCGGCATCCAAGAAAATGGAGAATAATCCTTCCTCCATGGCCTGCTTGTAAATATTTTGCGTTGCAGGAATAATTATTAAACGGACCCGGGGATCTACTTTATGCCCTTTTAAAATTTTTGCCGCTTGACGGAAATCCGAAATTCTGCCATTGGTGCATGATCCGATGACCACTTGATCGATAACGATATCCTCTAACTCTTCAACAGATTTGCTATTCTCCGGCAGAGGGGGCAAGGCTACTTGGGGTTGTATCTCTTCTGTTTTAAAAGAATACTCTTGATGATATTGGGCATCCGAATCACTCTGGTAGACAGTATACTCCCGTTTGGCCCTCTCTGTCACATATTGAAGAGTTGTCTCATCAGGAGGGATAATTCCGTTTTTAGCGCCTGCTTCTATAGCCATATTACAAATACTGAACCGGCTATCCATATCTAAAGCGGTGATAGTAGGTCCTGTAAACTCCATGGACATATAAAGCGCCCCGTCAACACCAATTTTGCCAATGGTGTAAAGAATAAGGTCCTTCCCGGAAACCCATGGATTAAGCTCACCAGTAAAACAAATTTTAATTGATCTGGGGACCCTGAACCAGATCTTCCCGGTAATCATCACTGCAGCTAAATCAGTACTGCCAATGCCGGTAGAAAAAGCCCCAAGAGCTCCATACGTACAGGTATGGGAATCCGCCCCTATGATAAGATCCCCGGGAAGAACTATTCCTTGCTCAGGCAATAAGGCATGTTCAACCCCCATACTTCCAATCTCAAAGTAATGAGTAATCTTATGCTTTCTGGCAAAATCCCGTAAAATCTTACATTGCTCTGCAGATTTAATATCTTTATTTGGCGCATAATGATCAGGGACCAAAACCAATCGGTCCCGGTCAAATACCTCTTTGGCCCCAAAAGATTCGAATTCGCGAATGGCAATAGGAGCTGTAACATCATTTCCTAAAGCAATATCAACGCGAGCCTCAATAAAATCATCAGGGCAAACTGCCTCTTTTCCAATGTGAGCGGCTAAAATTTTTTCAGTAATGGTCATAGGCATAATAAACTAATCCTTTTTATCAATTTTTTCTTTATGATTAAGATGTATTACTTTATTAATAGCATTTAAGTATGCATTAGCGCTGGCAATAATAATATCAGGCGAAGAGCTTCTCCCGGTTATAATCCTTCCGTCAAATTGAACTCGAACATAGACACTCCCCAAAGCATCCTTGCCACCTGTTGCTGATTGGATGGAATAATTCAATAACTTCCCGGTCAGACCGGTAATTTGATCAATGCATTTGTAAGTTGCATCTACAGGGCCATCCCCATAGGAAGCCTCAAGGAACATCTGCCCGTCAGCTTGTCGCAGCCCCACAGTCGAAGTTGGGATGGTCTTATCACCACTGCTGATTTGAATGTATTCCAGAGAAAACTCTTCAGAGATCTGGTGGATACCATCCTCAATAATCAATTGAAGATCTTCATCAAAAATTTGCTTCTTCTTATCAGCCAAATCTTTAAATTTACTAAATGCCTTTTCCAATTCCTCAGAGGTAAGGTGATAGCCCATATCCATAAGCTTATTAGAAAAAGCATGCCTTCCTGAATGTTTCCCTAAGACAAGTGTGCTCTCTTTTAAGCCGATTGTCTCAGGAGTCATGATTTCATAAGTAGTTTTTTCCTTTAAAAATCCATCTTGATGTATCCCGGCCTCATGAGCAAAGGCATTTTCCCCGACAATGGCCTTATTTCTTTGAACAACCAGGCCTGTTAAGTGACTGACCAAACGACTGGTTTTCATAATTTCCGTTGTCTTTATAGTTGAGTCAATAGTGAATAAATCTTTGCGGGTTTTTAAAGCCATGACCACTTCTTCCAAGGCTGCATTACCAGCCCTTTCCCCAAGCCCATTCACTGTGCATTCAATTTGTCGAACCCCATTCTGAATGGCTGCTAAAGAATTAGCTACTGCCAAGCCAAGATCATTATGGCAATGAACACTAACACAAGCGTCCTCAATATTAGGCACATGTTGAAAAAGATAAATGATAAGCTCTCCAAACTCAGAGGGGATAGCATATCCTACTGTATCGGGAATATTAATAGTAGTGGCCCCGGCTTTTATGGTTTCGCTTACAATTTGGCAGAGATATTCTTTGTCAGACCGAAAGGCATCCTCAGCAGAAAACTCCACATCAGGGGTATATTTTTTAGC
>JAUWIR010000153.1 GCA_030605265.1 Pseudomonadota bacterium
AACTTTCCCCGCTCACGATCACTGGAGGGTGGGGAAGATTTTCACCAACACATCAGGCTTTAACACTCTTTTTATCTCTTATTTCTTCTCCGGAAGTAAGAAAAATTCTAATATGATAGTAATAAAACTGCCCCTCTTTCGGCTCTCCATCAATGAATACATTTTTTTCTGTTTTGCCGAGAAACTGATAAGGGCCTTCTTTTTTAACTGATCGATAGATATGAAAAGCAGAAATAGACTGAATGGGCTCAAATTCCCACTGCAAGGCTACCTTCCCTTTTTCACCTTTGGCTTGAAAATTTTCAATATAAATCTTTTCCTCAACTTCAGAAGCCGGTGGGGGTTGCTTTCGATTGGCTATGGCCTCTTTTAGCTCTCCAACAAAAGCAGGAATTTCCCTATTTATGGCCTCTCCTCCTGAAAAGCTTAGGGACCAACTGTTAATTACCTGCTTTTCTACTATATCAATGAGGTTAAGCACTGCCAAGATGCCACCCCCTCCACTTTTGGTTACTTTGCCAAAAAGAATAAAATTAATCCCCAGGATCTCTCCCGCTTTCAAGACCATATCCGGATTATCAGTTTGAACAAGGCCTTTTTGGAAAAGCATGTTCTCCATTTCACGCCTTGACATAACCTCAATGTCTTTTTCCAGTTCCAAGGTTGTTGTCAGAGCATAGAGGATGTCCCCATTATAGCCCATTGCTTCAATATTTGTAGGCCTGAAATTGAAAATCCCCAGCACACCTTTTTCTGCAGATAATTCAGCGACCATACTAAAAAAGAGTAAGGCAAAGGCAATCACCATAATGAGCCAAAAGAGACTTTTTCTAAGGCAATGCATGGATTAATCCTTTAAGGTGATTTGATGATTCAAGAAAATTTCGTCAAGATACTCTAAGGCTTTTGTGCTTTGGGGTGAATTTTGTATTCGTTTTAGCTTTTCATCAAAAAGAGCGTTTATAAAATGTTCAGCTGCTATCATACTATCTTGACGACGCAGGTACTTTTCACCATCCTGAAAATAGGTTTTTTCCAAATTCTGCAATGGCTTCAATGCCTCACGGCCTAATTCCGCCACTACTTCCTCAGAAATTTTCTGAAGAATTTCTGTGTCAGAAGGGATTTCCACAGGATCAAAGGTAATATTTGCCTCAGGAAGCCCGGCGCTCCCCTCATCCTCGGCAATCTGTTTACGTTCAATGGTTTTTACCTGAATGTTTTCCCCTGTTGTTACATCAACAATACGAAAAGAAAGCTGAGCAAAGGCTATCTTCTTATGATAGGAAACAGTATATTCCTTTTCTGTATATTCCGGTACGAAAATTTTGGCAGGCGGCGCCTCTGCCAATTCCTTCTTATTCGGTTTTGGGTGTTTGACTTTCCAATTCATATATTCAATATTATCAGTAATTTTTTCACCTATTTGATATCGAACTGTCTTGGTGCCTTCAGAAGATGTTGAGTCTACCTTGTAAAGGAGCACGCTCCCCATAATAGCCACATCAATCCCATATATGCGCCCAATCTCCCGAGCGGAATTCCCGGATACCACGCCTATCTGTCCTAGTTTCATCTCCTCCAGGATAGATTTAAGATTTTCCCTCTCAAGAATTTGGATGTCTCCGCTGGCAGTCTTAAAGAGAAAAGTAATCAGATTATTTGCTACGATAATGCCTGCATCAGAACTACCAACAGGGCTGCTAAAATCAAAGACAGCAATAGATTTTTTAACCCTTTGATTGATTTCATCTTCCATGGATTGAATAAGATAGAAAATCCGGGGATACTCGGGATTGATACTTTCTATCTGCTTATACCAATACCATGCCGCACCAAAACGTGCATCCTCCTTATTGCACTCCGCAGCGTATTTGGCACGAACACACAGATGATCGCCAAGTTTGGTTATCTGATCTTTTTGCCCTTTCCGGGAAAATTCTTTCGACATTTTATAATTTTCAAAAGCTTTACACAGCCACCCTTGATCTGCCAGGGTTTGCGTCTCTTTAATATAATAGTTGGCTGCCTTTTGTTGAGCCTGTTCAAGTCGTATCTTGAGATTATCATCCTCCGGCTTGTAGATGAAAGCCTGCTGATATGCCCTTATGGCTTTATCCCAATTGCTGTTTGTTGCCTCTTTCTTTCCCAATTTAAGAAAATAATCCACATTGTCACGCTCTTTGGCCAAGGACATCAAATTTCTTGCTTCCTTGTATTCACTTCGCAAGGACAGTGTTTGACGAAGGTTTTCCAGGGCCCCCTTAATATCATTCTCCTCCATCTGTTTTTTTGCTTTTTTATAAAATTCCTCTGAGCCTACCCTGGTTACTTTAATCAAACATTGCCGGGAGTCTTCATAATTTGGAAAAAGACTCTGTAATTGTTGCAAACCAACATAGGCTTTGAGCCACTCTTTGTTCTGAGTATATTGCTTTGCCTGGGAGTAAAGCTCTTCTATGTCCTTCATAAAGACTTCTTCTCTGCTATTCAGATCTTTATTAAAGCTGATTACCTCAGCACAATTCGGGTCAACTTCCTTGGCCCCAACCAACGCTGCCTTGGCTTGGTCGAGGGCCATGAGGGTAAGGCTGCCTCCTGCTTCTAATGCTCCCATACCCTCTTTTATATATTTGTTGATGAGGTCTCCCCTCATTTTTTCCAAGGCTTGCTGATATTTTTGGTTGTCCGGGTCACTGGCGATAGCCTGATCTAAATAAGCCATAGCCTCTTTGTATTTTTCAGCTTGATTCAATTGCATGCCTATTTGGTAATGTTTTTCCCCCAACTTTTTGGTGCCGGTTGCACAGGCATGCAGGAAAATCACCGGCAAAAGAATGAAGAGTAGGAAAAAATGGCCCCTTTTATTCATAGTGTCCTCCGCATTATATTCAGCTGATAAGCTGAATATAAAAAAATTAAAATTCCTATTTTTAAATTAAGTAGTTACTTTGTAAAACTATATAAACCAAAAAAATTCACCTTGTGCAATTAATTATTTTTAGACAGGATAACAGGATTGGCAAGATAATTATTAATCCTGTCTATCATTTACAATAACTCTTTGACTTTATGCTTGATCTCAATTTTTTTTCTCCAAAATTAAGTATCAAGCCCACTGATTTTTAACTGTAATAATTTTTTATACTTCCGCATTAAGGTCGCATTTACACAATTCTATAAGCATACATTTCTCAGATATACTTACAACAAAGCCAAATCTTATGATAAACACGATATGCATACCCCAGAATTTATTCTGTCAATTCTCTATATTCCATATAACACCTCCGTCAAGTTATGCTAAATCTTTTGGAGTTAAATCATGTTTATCCTGTTATCCTGTCAAATATTTTTTTTAATTATGAATCTAAAAATCTATTTGCAAAGGTTAAAAAAAATTCCATAGTATAACTTTATTTAATAGTAACGATAAGTCGGTCTGCGGTAATCTCCTTAATATCAGAATCAAAGTGTTTCTTTTTAAAATAAGACATTTGAAGCTCGTGATAAAGCTGCCTTGGCCACCCTCGGTAAATTATCTCATATTCTGATTGACTATCCCTATACTTGAGAAGATCAACAGTTACTACTCCCTTGACCTCGGCTTCAAAAATACCTTTTATCTTTTCAGCTTGAGAATAGGATAGTACATTCTTTGCAATGAGAGTAATGCTTCTCTCATTGTATAATTCTTTTTCCCATTGCTTGGTAAGTTTTTTACGAAGGTCTTTCCATATTTCATCAATACACAAATTTATACATTTATCATAAACCTTCAACTGATTTTCCCCTGGGAGAGCTTTTACTGCGCTGGAAGAAGCGATTATTTCATTACTTCCCTGTCTATAGATATTGGCGCTGAGACTTACTTCATTGCTCTTCAACATGAGATCCTGATAATCGGTTTTAAAACTAAAAAATTCAACAAAAAGGCCAACAATAAGTCCCATCGAAGACTCATCCTTTTCATTATATCTAAATACTCTTAACCCACTTTCCCTCAAACGCTCTGCAAGAAGATTGACAATTTTCCCCTCTGAGGGAAGTTTTTTTTCCACTCCCGGTTCCATCATAATACTTACGCGAGGATTCTTCTGCCAACCGGCGATTTGCTGAAACCGATCAAAATCAGATATCAAGGCGGAAAATTCCACCTCAGCCTCAATAGTGACATCGTAAGTCCCTAACTCTGTCTTTTTTTCCTCAAGTATGGTGATATTTTTTAGGTATCCTGACGAGCGTGTTAAAATTTGATCCCTGATAATCTGAAGGTCCTCTACAAGAGTTTTCGATTCAATAGCAACTCCAACAGCTTTTTCAATTGCCGCCCTTTTGGCTTCATCCAAAGCCTTTTCGCGGGCGATCATTTCCCTCCCCGGCTCAAAAAAACTAGACCCCTGTACGATAACTTTTTTTGCTGCTTTTAGGGCAGTAGGATAAAAAAAAGAAATAATAATTAAAGAGGCCAAAAAATAGGCAAACCCCTTTTTCCCCATTTTTACTCTCACTTTCCGATCTCTTCTCTAGGCCTTACACTTAAGAGAACTTTATGTTTTTACCATGAAGAGCATGAATAAATAAGAAAACCTTCATGTTCTTCATGGTGAATTAAAAAAGTGTAAACTGACTAATGAAGAAGGCCAAAATTTTATTTTTTTATTTATGTGGATTAGCTTATCAGCATCACAGCTAACGCCAATCAGCTTATCAACTCTTCTAATTTACTATAAAAACTACCCCTGTTTCAGAGAGGAAGTTATTTTTCACATTGCTTTGATAAATAAGGATGGCATCTTCATTATTTACTATCACATCAGTAAAATTTTTCACTTTTTTGGCTTTTACAAATAAAGACTTTTGGCAGCCACGGCCCAGGAGAAGGTCTTTGGCAGTTTGCACCTCTTTTTTTAAATCGCACCCTAAGTGCCTCTTAGAGGGGTCATATACTGCTTCTTGGTTCTCTGTCAATATACGATTGACCAGGGCGGGTTTAAATTCGAATGCCCGTACATCAACAATCAACCCATCATAAATTTCCTTTTCTTTCTCTGTCTTTTCATCAGCCCCACTCTTTGGAGAGGGTTTATAAGAAGGGGCCTCCGGCGGGGCCAGTTTTGCTTCATTAAGGGCAGGCAAAAGTTTATCAAAAAGCCCTCTCTTGGAAATCCTCATACATACTTCAGCATATTTTTCAATTGGATCATACTTCCTGCCACATTCCATAGCCCCCTTGACTACTCCCTTTACCATAGCACTAATTTTTTCTTCTTTGAGCATGGTGTCTTTCACAGTGGTGATGCTGTAAATGACTGTACCCTCAATAACTTCCATTAGGTCCCTCATGGCTATCACCTTAGCTGCTCTATAGGCCATGCCTCGGGATTGTCCACTTCCTGAGATACCAACAACTTCAATATAATCTTTTTCAAAAAGAGCCAAAGGGTCACTTTCTTGAGCAAATACCAAAGTGACTGCCACAAGAAAAAAAATGGCCCCTATCATCAATCCTGTCAATAACTTCCACCTCATTGTCTTCTCCCTCCTGATATTCTATTTTTTTAAATAAATTTTTCATACATATTTAATATATATTTAATACATTCTTTAACTTAAACACAGCCAATAAAAGAGAAGCCCCATCAACATATTCATCAGGGGAAAATTCACCTGAGAGCTTTGTTTCCATCAACCCGCGGCTAACGCTGGTAGTAACAGCATTGAACCATACCGAAGTTGCCTTAACATCAGGAAAAGGAGATTGATCAACTCCTATATATTTCGTGGCCAAATCCTTTTCTCCGGTTAGTCGAATGAGGATATCTTCCAAAGCCATAGCTAATTCTTTTCTTAAAATCGAATTCCGGGGACGGAAAAGATAAGCCCGGCTGCTTTCATCATATTGAGGCTCCAATCCTCTCAGGTCCCATTTTAATATGGTTAAAATCTCTATTTTGAAAGGAGAGTCTTTAATATCAATGGGAGTAAATTCAGGTTCCCTGTCAGCCACTTGTGACTCTATAGGAATACGCCCGCTAAAGAGACGATCCAGCTTCATCTCATCCACTAATAAAGCAGAAACATCCATTCTGCTTACAGCATCTTTTACTGCTATTTTTTGAGCCACTTTTCCGATAGTTGCATTAGCTGCAGCCCGAAGGATTTTCTGGATTTTTTTATACTCCTCGTTTGCTAGAGTGTGCCATTTCCCTTGTGGCTTTTGAGCGAGCACCAGGGCAAACTTATCCTCAGCTTTGCGAAACTGATAAGCCTCAAGAAAAGCCTGGCCCATAAAATAGGAAGCTGCTATTTTTTGCTGATAATAAGGAATACGTTCTAAGGCTAATCCCTCTATTTTATTTGCTTTCTGAAAAGCTGCTTCAGCTTTCCTTACCCAATTATTCGGTTTTAGTGATGTATATACCCTTATAGCTGTGGTATACACAATGAACCTTTCATACTTTCTTTCAGCCGTTCTTTGCGCTTTCTTTAAATAATTAAGGGCTTGCTCGATATCTATCTGGCGATGTTCCGCTACTGCCCTCCCCAGGGATTTCATAGCTATGGCTAAAGACATACCAACCAAAGCGGGATTATATTTCCCATCAAGGTTCAAGGCACGTTGAAACTTAGCCTCAGCTGTAGAAATATCTCCTTTTTCCAGGCTGAGCATCCCCTGATTATAATGATGTTCCGGATTGTCCTCAAGCGAGATTGGGGCAATATTTTTCGTTGCACACCCGTTCAGAAACAATACTGCCGTAACAAAGGATACAACAAGAAAATAATTACCTTTAAGGTTCCTTTTCATATTTTACTCCCTCCCTTTAACCCACATATACCTCTTTACCAAACACTTATTTAAAAGAGTGAAAGGTACGTTTTAAGTGTTGAAAGATAAATAACTATTTTTATTATCCAAAATGAAAAAGATTATATAAAGGATAGTATATTTTTCAGTAAATTGTAAAGGGATTTATTGTTATAAGAGAGTAGTAAAAAATTTAACCGGTGGGTCCCTATTTTAACCAATCCATAGTTTCTTTAATTATTTTATTATCAGGAGCTATATTTTGGGCTTTTTGAAGGATTTGCTTGGCCTTGTCTTTCTTCCCTGATTGATAATAAGCCATAGCTAAATTCATCATATATTCAATATTTTCCGAATCTAATTTAACAGCCTGCTCCAATTCAATAACAGCCTTTTCGGGTTGATTCATATTAAGATAACACCCCCCAGTCCAAAAATATGGCTCAGGATCATTCTCCTGCTCTCTTTTGGCAAGTTCCAGGTATTTTAAAGCCTCCTTAAATTCCCCTTGGTTGACTAAATCAATACCTATAATAAAGTTACTCTTTTTTTTCACTTCCCTTTCTTTTTGATCTTCCTTCTCCTTGAGGTCGTTCTCTAATTTTTTTCCCTTTTTAAAAAGAAAAAAAGATGATCCTGCTATAGTTATAATTACTAAAATAAGGCCTATAATTATATAAAATTTATTTTTTACTTTATCTATTTTGCCAACAGCTGCAGGAGAAGGTGGATTTTTATCTTCATTAAGACAAATAAATAAATTTTTAGTTATGTACTTGCCTGTCTGAAAGCGATTATCAGGGTCCTTATTTAAACATTTCATAATAGTAGTCGATAAGCTTTTTGAAACAGCGGGATTTTTTTCAGCCGGCTCCTGGGGCTCCTCTTCAGTGATAGCCCTGAAAATAGCAGCCAGATTCTCTTTTTGGAAGGGTCTTTCTCCTGTAAAAAGCTCATAAAGAATAACCCCGAAAGAGTAAAGGTCGGATCGACCGTCAATCTTTTTGCCCATAACTTGTTCAGGAGACATATAGGCAGGGCTCCCGAGGATCTCCCCGGCCTGTGTTTGTTGCGCCATATTAGGATCATCAATACGGGCTATACCGAAATCAGTAATTCTTATTCTCCCGTCCGGCTGAACAACAATATTGTTTGGTTTAATATCTCTGTGAACAATACCCTTTTGATGAGCATAATCAAGTGCCGAAGCCATTTGAGAGCCTAAATCTACTATTTCCTCAAAGCTAAACCTTCTCTTTTGCATAACCCTGTCTAAAGGCTCCCCTTCTAAAAATTCCATGGCAATATAGATAGTATCATGATCTTGGCCCATATCATGAATGATGACAATATTAGGATGAGAAAGCCGGCCAATGGCTTTGGCCTCTTTAAAAAACCTTTGCACAAAACTCTGATTGGTTACCAGGTGCTTGTGCAATATTTTTAAGGCAACCAATCGATCAATATCAGGATCATGAGCTTGATAAACTATGCCCATCGATCCCTTACCAATCTCTTTTACGATCTCATAACGGCCATATTTCATAAACAGCCGACTTCCCTTTATTTATTAATGGTTAATCCACTTTTGTTCCAGCAAACCCACCAACGAACGCCGCCAGTGATTAATTCCCCTGCATGGTCAGTGTCAAGCAAAAACAATCATATTTTCACTATTTTAGATTATACGTTAAACCAACTTTTCGGTCAATGCCTTGCACTACAGGGAAGTATAGGGAAGTACAGGTAAGTGCAAGTAAAGATTTTGTGTGAATTAAAATTAGGTGCCTAGACT
>JAUWIR010000039.1 GCA_030605265.1 Pseudomonadota bacterium
AATGGGTTACAGTTAATTCATATCCTTTACCTGCCCTTCCAATAATCGGAAATCTCTTAGGTCCTATGAATCTTTCTATAGTAGAAGATCTTGTAATTGGGGTAGCCAGTGGTCATGCTATTCTTCAAAGCAACACTTATCTTTCTTTGGGAGTTAATTTAACTGGTACTGCTTCTTTTGGTCTGACAACTTTCCAGGGGGAAATTCAAGCACCTTTGGTACCAGGAGGAATTCTCAGTGTAAAGATGGTATGTATTCAAGATACTGCCACCCACATGACTGGTGATTATGAAGTATATGATTTTTTTACTGGATACTATAAAGTATATGAATCAGGGACCTTTGATTTAAATCTTGTACCGGCAGTAATTTAATTGATTAATCAAGGTGATCCTTTGCCTTCCGGCATTCTCATTTTGACTTGACTAGTTTTGGTTTGGATCAAGGTAACAATTTTTCACCGCAGAGAACGCAGAGTTCGCAGAGAGAGCAATAGAAAAACCCTGCCTTCTCTGCGGTAATATTAAAAATGTAACTTATGCCCGGCTAATCATTCTTACGAAGTAAACTATAGATTTTTTTAACCCTCCCTTCTCATTTCATTATAAATTCATAAACTTGGACATTCATTATTTATTCAAAAAGGAGGGAGAGTTTTTTAGTTGGAGGTATTTTTTACTTAATCGGTTTCGGATATTTTAGGTTGGTCCGGTAGCGGTTGAGAAATAGTTTCTACTATTTTGTTTCTTTTAAAAAGTAGCTGGGTGCAACTTTTTTGATGGGTAATAATAAATAAAAGACCAATAAATGAAGCCAAAAATGAAGCAAATGTACCCAGGGTGCTCCCAAAGATTTTAGCAAATCTGGGATTTTTAATTCCGGGAAATTGATAGTCGGGAATAGGTGCTTTATAAGGTATAATTATTTTATGCAATTCAATATTGGGGCGGTTTAGAGCAAATTTTATAAGACCTGTATTTGATCGAGAAGCAAAAGGTGAAATGAAAATACTTACTAATAGTGCAGAAATAAACATAATTCCAGCTATTTTTTTGGCTGAGGAAAGTGAAATATCCTCATGGTTATAATTACCTTTTTTGAAGATGTTTAATCCCACCATAATAAGAACAGTTAAAACACCCTCGATAATCCCCACTACTACATGTGGTCCAACCATAGGCCCTAAGGTGGCGGAAAATTTTTCTATACCACTCACAGCCAACATTCCGCAAACAGTTAAGCTGGTAATTAATAAAGTAAGCCAGGCTGAAAGAAAGGCGCTAATATAATCTCCATAAGGTTCTATAACTAGATTTTTTAATAGGGAGAATACATAATAGCCGCCAAAGGTACTTATACACACAATAGTTAGTAAATTTGGCCCAAGGGCCATGATACCTCCTTCTTGAAAAATGAAGACTTGGACCAGGTGGGTTATAGTCATGACTACTGTGGCCAAATAAGGCCCTATGAGAATGGATGCTAAGACCCCCCCCATAAAATGACAAGATGTCCCTCGGGAGATTTCAAAATTGGCCATTTGCAGGGCAAAGATAAATGCTCCAACGCCGGCAGCGATAAGAAGAGTACTGCAATTAACTTTTTTCCATATTTTTTTTACACTATAAGTTAATAACCCGGCACAGGCAAGGTCCATAATTATGCATAAACTATTACTATAAAAGCCGTCTGGAGCGTGCAAAAAACTTTCTCTCCTTTAAAATAATTTTAGGTTAACATTATAATAATACCATGATGTTTCAAAAAATAAAAACCTATCTACACCTAACCACAGGTCTCAATCATAGACCATAATTCTCAATTTTTTTCATACTGTTCATTATTGAAATTGTTGGAGAATAAGGTATCAGCCATAAGTTTTCGTAATTCTGTTTCCTGGTACTTTGATGTATGGATACTGTTTTTTATTTGGATAGTTATAAAATACGCTTATAAGGTAAAGGTCCTTTTGTTTTTGTAACTTTGTTTCATGAATGGAACACGATGCTTTAAATAGAGAGCGCTTATTTTAGTAACAAATTGAATACTCATATACTTATGTTATGGCATAAATTATGCAATTATCATTTACTAGTAAACACAGTTTTTAGTCTTTTGATAATAGACAGAATAATTGAGAATTATTTACTATTAAAAATAGCAAAATATAAAAAAAAATATGAATACATGTAAGGAAGGCGGTTAATAAGGTTATTTAAAGCTAAAGAGAGGGAAACCTTTTGACAACAAATATTCCGGCGGCAAACAGGGCCTAAAATATTTTTACATTAACATTTGAGACTTCGGCTTCAGTCTGACCTGCCAAAGCCTATTGGGTAACGCCTGCGTACTGGTGTGCCTTTAGCGAATCTCTTTTGTATTTATGGTTTGCCGCCTGTAGTTTTTGTATCACCTCTACTTCCTTAAACAATCTTAATCCTACTTTTCGGTTTCACCCGGAGGAGAACCCTCCGGGTTTTTTTCGTTTATATTACAATTTGTTTTTCAGGGTAAGATAAATTTTTTTGATTAACTGGATTTAAGTCATGTTTATCTTGTTATCCTGTCAAATTTTTTTTCTTTTTTTTCATTAGATGAATCAGAAAATCTATTTACGCAGATTATTAATTTTTTACTTCACGTAAAGGTAATTTTTTCTATTCCCGATAGGTACTTCCAAAGGTCCCATAGAGTGAAATACTAACTGAATGATAATATGGGGTAAGGAAGTTCTATGTCAAAGCTTTTAATAACAATTGACGGCAATGAGGCTGCTGCCGCCATTGCCTATCAGACAAATGAAGTTATTGCCATCTACCCTATCACTCCCTCCTCTCCTATGGGAGAATTGGCTGATTCATGGGCGAATGCAGGGAAAAAAAATATATGGGGTTTCGTCCCTAAAGTGAGCGAGCTGCAAAGTGAAGGAGGGGCCTCCGGGGCGGTTCACGGCTCCCTTCAAGGTGGGGCTTTAACCACAACCTTTACTGCCTCTCAGGGGTTACTGTTAATGGTCCCTAATATGTTTAAAATCGCCGGTGAATTGACCCCTACAGTGTTCCATGTTTCTGCCAGAACCGTTGCATCCCATGCCCTTTCTATTTTTGGGGACCATAGTGATGTAATGGCTGCACGATTTACAGGGTTCGCTCTTCTTTCTTCAAACAGTATCCAGGAAGTCTTAGATTTTGCTCTTATCGCTCAGGCAGCAACCCTTGAAGCAAGAGTGCCTTTTTTACATTTTTTCGATGGGTTTCGAATTTCTCATGAATTAAATAAGGTTGAATCAATTCCTTCTGATACAATTCGGGCCATGATTAATGATGATTTAATCATTGCTCATCGCCAAAGGGCCTTGTCTCCTGATAATCCCTTTATCCGAGGTACGGCCCAAAACCCTGACGTATTTTTCCAATCCAGGGAAGCAGCCAATACTTTTTACCTTAACTGTCCTAATATAGTGCAAAATAGTATGGACAGGTTCGCAGCCTTAACCAAACGAGAGTATCATTTATTCGATTACTCCGGCGCTCCTGATGCGGAAAGAGTAATAGTTTTAATGGGCTCCGGAGCTGGAGCAGCGCAAGAAACAGTGGATTATTTATGCTCAAAAGGTGAAAAGGTCGGCTTAATTAAGGTACGCCTATTCAGGCCCTTTTCAATAAAACATTTTCTTGATTTGCTGCCCTTGTCTGTTAAAATCATTGCTGTTTTGGATAGAACAAAAGAAGCAGGAAGTATTGGAGAACCTCTCTATCTTGATGTATCTGCAGCAATCAATGAAGGGATTCAAGAGGGGGCTGTTTCTTTCTCTACTCCTCCTCGAATTATTGGGGGAAGATACGGTCTTTCCTCAAAAGAATTTTCTCCGGCCATGGTCATGGGTCTTTTTGAAGAGATGAAAAAGAAAGGCCCCAAAAACCATTTTACTTTAGGCATATATGATGATGTAACTAAAACCAGTATTGAATATGATCCAACCTTCAATATAGAACCAAAGGAGGTTGTCCGGGCTATCTTTTTTGGACTTGGCGCAGATGGAACAGTAGGCGCCAACAAGAATTCTATTAAAATTATTGGCGAGGAAACAGATAATTATGCCCAAGGGTATTTTGTTTATGATTCCAAAAAGGCCGGTTCTGTTACTGTTTCCCATCTTCGTTTTGGTAAAAAACCGATTCACTCCAGTTACTTGATTGAGAAAGCAAGTTTTATAGCCTGTCACCAGGCAGTGTTTCTTGAACGTTTTGATATGACCAAATATGCTGAGGAGGGGGCAACGTTTTTACTAAATAGTCATGTCGGCCCCGACAAAGTATGGGATACTCTTCCTCGCTCAATGCAAAAACATCTGATAGAAAAGAAAATGAAATTCTATACTATAGATGCCTATAAAATTGCTGAACAATTAGATCTGGGGACTCGTATTAATACTATTATGCAAACATGTTTTTTTGCCATCTCCGGTATTTTACCCAAAGATGAGGCTATAGCTAAAATAAAAGGGGCCATACAAAAGACCTATGGTAAAAAAGGTGAATCTATTGTTCAAAAGAATTTTCAAGCTGTGGATTTGTCCCTGAAAAATCTCTATGAGGTTACTATACCGAATAGGGTAACCAGTACTTTCGAGAGAAAGCCTTTTGTTTCCGAGAAAGCGCCTGAATTTGTCCAAAGAGTAACTGCAAAAATGATGGCCGGCCTTGGTGATGATTTGCCGGTGAGCGCCTTCCCAGTAGATGGGACCTTCCCGACAGGCACCACTCAATGGGAAAAAAGAAATATTGCCCAGGAGATTCCGGTTTGGGACCCTGAGATTTGCATTCAGTGCAATAAATGCAATTTTGTTTGCCCTCATGCTACTATTCGAAGTAAAGTGTATGATCCGCAATTTCTTGTTGATGCCCCTTCCACTTTTAAATCTACTGATTATAAAGGAAAAGAGTTTCCTAATATGAAATTTACCCTTCAGATTGCTCCTGAGGATTGTACAGGGTGCGGGCTTTGTATTCAGGCCTGCCCTGCTAAAAATAAAAAGAAAGTTCGGCTTAAAGCCATTAACTTATCACCCCAGCAACCATTGCGGGATGCTGAGAGGGAAAATTATGAATTTTTTCTTACCCTTCCCTCCCCTGATCGAACCAAACTGAAAATAGATACAGTCAAGGGCTCTCAATTTCTTGAGCCTCTCTTTGAATACTCCGGCGCTTGTGCAGGTTGTGGTGAAACACCTTATGTGAAGCTGCTTAGTCAATTATTTGGAGATCGCGCTTGCCTGGCCAATGCTACAGGCTGCTCTTCCATTTATGGGGGGAATTTACCGACAACTCCATGGACAAAAAATTCGCAAGGGAGAGGTCCGGCTTGGTCTAATTCTCTATTTGAGGATAATGCAGAATTTGGTTTTGGCATGCGCCTGGCTATTGAAAAACATACTTTGCAAGCAAGAGAACTATTGCAACAGTTAAGTGGTAAAGTTGGCGATGCTCTTGCCTTGTCTATTTTGGAATCAAAACAGGAGAATGAGGCTGAAATCATTGAACAGCGAAAAAGAATAAAGCTGGTCAAGGAAAAATTATCATCCTTTCAATCCCAAGAAGCAAGGCATCTTATTAGTTTAGCGGATTATTTAGTAAAGAAAACTGTCTGGATTATTGGAGGGGACGGTTGGGCCTACGATATTGGCTATGGCGGCTTAGATCACGTGCTGGCAGCAAATTACAATGTAAATGTATTAGTGCTTGATACGGAAGTTTATTCAAATACTGGTGGGCAGATGTCCAAAGCCACCCCCAGGGCGGCTGTTGCCAAGTTTGCCGCAGGAGGAAAGCCTTTACCCAAAAAGGACTTGGCCCTGATGGCCATTATTTATGGGTATATCTATGTAGCCAAAGTTGCTTTTGGGGCCAATGATCAGCAGACAGTTAAAGCGTTTGTTGAAGCAGAGCAGTATAATGGGCCTTCCCTAATTATTGCTTACAGCCATTGTATTGCCCATGGGATAAATACCGGACAAGCTTTAACCAATCAAAAAGCGGCAGTTGAGAGTGGCTACTGGAACCTTTTTCGTTTTAATCCTGACCTTCGAAATGAGGGCAAAAACCCGCTTATACTTGATTCCAAGCCCCCTGCTATTCCTTTAGAAGAGTATGCATATTTAGAGAATAGATACAAGATGCTAACCAAAAGCAGGCCAGAGGAAGCAAAGAAATTGATGGAGCTTGCCCAAAAGGATGTAAAACGAAGATTTCATTTTTATGAACAATTATCTCATTTGGAGTTTTAAAGGATAAGTATATGGACCTTTCAACAAACTATTTGGGCTTATCGTTAAAAAATCCCCTTGTTCCCTCCTCCTCTCCCCTATCAGCTGATATTGATAAAATAAAGGTAATGGAGGATCAGGGGGCTTCAGCTGTTGTCCTTCATTCCCTCTTTGAGGAGCAGATTAACTTTGAAGCCCTGGAAATCAATTATTATACTACCCAGCATGCAGAATGGTTTCCTGAGGCCCTCTCCTATTTCCCTGAGCCGGAAAAATACCATTTTGGGCCGGAAGAATATTTGGAACATATTCAAAAGGCCAAAGCAGCTGTTGATATACCCATTATAGCCAGTTTAAACGGGGTGACTGATGGCGGATGGCTGCGTTATGCTAAAGAAATATCTGAGGCGGGGGCTGATGCTCTTGAACTAAATATGTATTATATTCCAACGGATATTTACCTGGCGGGAGCGGAAGTGGAGAAACTGTATGTGAATATTCTAAAAGCAGTAAAGAAAGAGGTGGCTATGCCGGTAGCTATGAAGGTAGGTCCCTTTTTTAGCTCTACTTCCGCTATGGTTAAAAAATTAGTTGATAATGGCGCTGACGGGGTGGTCTTGTTCAATCGGTTCTATCAACCGAATGTAAATTTGGAGACCCTGGAAGTGGTCCCTCAAGTTATCTTGAGCACCTCTCATGATAGTTTATTGCCCCTACGCTGGATTGCCATACTCTATGGGCAAATTTCCTGCAGTCTGGCCGCAAGCAGTGGTGTGCATACGGCAGAAGATGCCCTAAAACTTCTCATGGTGGGAGCTGATGTTGTCATGCTTTGCTCGGCATTGTTAAAAAAAGGGATTGCCCACCTTTCTACCATAGGACAAGACATGCAAAATTGGATGGAGCAAAAAGAATACTCCTCAATTGAACAACTTAAAGGAAGCATGAGTCAAAAATCAGTCCCTGAGTCGGCAGCCTTTGAGCGGGCCAATTACATGAAAGCACTTCATGATTTTCGTGAAAAAACAATATAAAGTAAAAGATTATAAATATGAACAAGCGGTTTTCTGCCCTTTTTGTTATAGGTACTATTTTATCAGTAGGTTTATTAGGACGCATTAAGTGCAGCCTGGCAGGAAACCAGGCTGTACCGGGCACGTTCACTTCCATTCAGGCAGTCATGGTTTATTGAGATCATAAAAAATCTTTACACATCAAATACAATATACTATCCTTGGATGAATAATAGTCCTCTGTTGCAGTCATTTATTTTTCCGTAGATATTTTGAATTTTCTTTGTATAATAGTATTTTCATTTCTTTACCAGAGAGGATTATAAAGGTCACTTTATACCTTGTATAAAAGAGGAGATATCTATTGGAGAGTAATGAATGATCATCTTTCGGTTATTTCCATCAAAAATAAGGAATAAAATTCAAGAGCATTTACCTATTAAATGGTTAGTGACCATTGCTTTCTGGTTGATGGCGATACTAATTGGTTTTGCAGTAATGTTTAAATATGCTGAAAAGGTAACCTGGGAGGAATCTGTCTGGCAGATATGGCAGACGGCAACCACAGTTGGGTATGGTAATAAGCCTGCTGAGACGCCTTGTGGCCGGTGGACTACTATGTTTTTTGGCCTGGTGAGTATTGCTTTCCTGGGAACCGGGATCTCAGCGGCTTTTGATGTGAAAGAATATATTAAAGATAGGAGGAAATATGGCCTCATGAAAAATCCAATAAAAGATGGGTACGTGGTATTCAATTTTCCCGGGGTGGATGTATTCCATTTGCTGGTAAAAGAGATTCGATCTGTTGAAAAAAATGTGGGCATCTGTGTAGTGGATGGAAAAATAGAACAGCTTCCCCCGAGCACAAGTATGCTCCAAAATGTTCAGTTTGTTAAAGGCGATCTTTTAAACCAAATCACTTATGAGCATGCATCGCTAAAAAATAATCAGGCAGTAATTATTTTCCCCTCTGATCCAAACACACCTGACTCAGACGGCACAACAAAGACTGTAGTTGATTTAGTTCTTCGATTCGTAGGTGATCAAACTCGTATTATTTATCTTTTGGTAAAACCGGAAAATGCTTGGATGTTTGATGATCGAGCCATCGGTGTATGGCAAAGTTTAGATACCTTGGCTATAGTTCAGGAATGCCAGGACCCACATTCAGCCAATATTATTCAAAAGCTCCTGAAAAACAGTGAAGGAGCTAACCCGCAAACAGTAAAGCCAAATCTAATAATAGGATGGACGTGGCAGAAAGTGCTTTTAAGCTCTATTCAAGCTGCTGTAACAATGGGTATTTCTGTTAATCCTTTTGCTTTAATTCATAATGGACAAACAAACACCTGCCCTGATCTTCATTATGAAATTCAGCAAGGAGACCTACTTTCTATTATCACTTATCATAATTTTGATTGGCAACAATTTGAAAAAAAGATGACTGAGGTTTAAATACCTGGTAAGTATCATGTTATTAGTCATGGTATAAGAAAATAAATCATAGTTATGGAAATCTGTTTGCCAGTTGTTTATTTTTCTATAATCTCCGTCTATCTCTCCTAAGTAATTAAAATTATTGAAATACCCTAAACCATTAATAAGCCCTTCATTAATGGGATAAAATTGCCGGAATTGATCATAATCAAGGCTGATCAATAATAATTAGCTCTTTTCTGGGGGTCCCATTACTCCATTCTCCCATATATTTTTGTTGAGGTGTATTTCCGAGGGCGTATTCTCGATTTTTTCCATAAAAGGCGGCATCAGTTAATCCATCGAATAATTTCCAGAAACCATAAAAATCAAGTGCATTGGTTTTAAAAACAGGAATTAAGTTTTTAAAAAAATATCTGCAACAGGGCGCGTAATGATCAGCTGTTATGGATGTAAATCTGTAATAGTCTGAGAGCATGAGTATGAAGTTTTTATTTTCAAAAGGAATTTGGGTTGTTTCCCAGAAAATATTTTTGGCTACGATATCACCCACTTTTGTGTCCTGATCACCTACGATAGTTAAAAGTAGCGTATCAGCAGTGATTTTTGAGAGATCCTCCAAAGGAGACGTGAGGCCGGGTTGTACCGACATAATTGCTTTTGCGGGGGGAAGTCCTTTTTCTTGCGCCAATGCAGCTATATTTACTGCTAATATTCCTCCTTGGGAGTGGCCGACCAGAGCAAATTTATCTAAATCCGGATTGATATGCTTTTCTTTTTGCAACACGTCAATAGACTCAGCAATAGCCTGCAGAGAATTTCGGAGGTGATCATCATAGATAGTTACCTCTGTCTGATAAATAGGAAAAACAACAATATTTCCTTTTTTCACTATATGTTCAATCCAGTGACCATAGGCTTCCGGATTTATCCCGTTCCAGCCGTGGAGAAAGGCAATTAAAGGCGCTGTGTCTGGTTGAGGTAAATAAGGTTCATAAAGATAGAATTGCTCTGCGCCTTCGCCATAGCATGTTGTCATTACCCTATAATGTTTGTAATCTGCCCCTCCAGGGCCACTTTCCGGTTGCTTTGCGATGAAAGAAGTTTGGGCAAGGGATTGACTTAAAGCAGCTATAAAGAGAAAAAGAAATATTAGTACTGAAAGTATGGATATTTTAGTGCAATAGTTCATTTTATCTCCTTGGCGCTTGTTTATTAGATATATTATTAAAAGATTGAAGAAAAATGGTTGGAAAATTGCGTTCGTTTATTGTAAGCTTAAAGCCTAATCATTGTCAAATTTACATTTAATTTTAGTACATTTTTTTCAAAATTTATTGTCAATAGATGCTTACTATTTGAATTTTGTGATATTTCTGTCGAAAATCAGCGCTCTTGTGCCGGGGATCTTTCCCTTTGCCTGATGTGGTATAGGCAATAATAATGTGTAATGCAGGAAATATACAGGAAATATTAAAAAAATAAATATTGTATTAATATTTTTTAGGAGAAAAGATAATGTTTGTATTGGAAAAAGTAGTACCCTGGGGAAGATCATATAGTGATTACCTTAATATGTTCCATTTGACTGAACAGGATTTAAAGGGGAATATTTTAGGATGTGGGGACGGGCCTTCAAGCTTTAATAGTGAAATGAATAAAAGAGGATGCCAAGTGATCTCTTGTGATCCGCTGTATCAGCTTTCAAGAAAAGAAATACAGCAAAATATTAGAGAGTCTTATAATAAAATTTTAAAGCAGGCTTCCCTCAATATGGAAAATTTTATCTGGGATACTTTTAAAACCATAGAAGAACTTGGGGAAGACAGGGTAAAAGCCATGAATATATTTCTGGCGGATTATGATTTAGGGAAAAAGGAAAAGCGTTACCTGGCTGAAGGTTTACCAGATTTGCCCTTCCCCTCAAAACAGTTTGATTTGGTTTTATGTTCTCACTTATTATTCATTTACACGAAGCAACTTTCCTTAGATTTCCATATAAATTCTATAAAGGAAATGTGCAGAGTGGCCCGGGAGGTGCGTATTTTTCCATTAATTGATCTTACCTTAAACCGGTCCCCCTATGTTGATGCTGTCCTTTCAGAATTTTACCGGCTTGGAATTGAAGTTAAGATAGAAAAGGTTTCCTATGAGTTTCATCGCGGCGGAAATGAAATGATGAGAATAGTGTTGGAGAAAAATAAAAATAAAAGCTGAAAAAAAAGGCCCCTATACGAACACTCTTTATATCTTCCAGACTTGTTTCAGAGCCATAATAAAAGAGAAGCAGTTTGTTCAAGGATAAAATCTCCTTATGCCATTTTCCATCTGTCCACAAAGCCCCAGATGAAAATATTTTTTGTTTCTTACTTTTTTTGTTTAAAAAAATTTCTTTTGGTCATTAAATGTCGCCGATAAGAATTTTAGAAGAAAAGGTGAAAAGAATTGGTATAAGGTTTTTAAATTCCTTTTAAATTATGAAAATCAGTGAAGATAATCGTTTGAATAATAATCAAGTAAAAGATACTACCTCAAGTAATAATTTATCAGAAGAGGCACTTTGGAAAAAACCTAAAGAAGAGTTAATCCAAGCCATTAAGCAATTGATTTTACAAAGAGAACAGCATAAAGGTGTGATTCAATATCAAAAAGAAAAGAATAACCATTTAATTAATCAGGTTTTCGAGTTAAAACAAAAACAGAAAGAAATCATACTTGAAGATCCTTCAGAAGAAGAAGGGGCTTTATTGCCGCTGTTGGAAGCTTTAGAGGAAATCCCCCGGAAAAAAGAGAGGTCAAAAGTTGGCCAGGCATTGCGAGATGCCTTTTTAAATAAAAACTCTCCTTTCTACCAGCCGGTTAATAATTTTCTGGTTGGATTAATTTTCTTTTCTGTAATTTGCGTTACTTTAGAGTCAGTACCATCTTTTATGGACAAGTGGGGCCTTTTTTTTCATTTATCGGAAATGATTGTGGTAGGGCTTTTTACTATTGAATATATTATTAATATTTATGTGTCAGACAATAAATTAAAGTATATCTTTGGTATTTGGGGGCTGATTGACCTTTTAGCTATTTTACCCTCCTATTTTCATCTGATGGACCTTCGGGACATAAAACTTGCCAGGACTTTGCGAATTGTTCGGTTTTTGCGTACCATCAGGATGCTGAGAATCCTAAAATTAACCAAAAATACTGCGGATAAATATGCTTTAGCCAGGAAACGAGTGGAGACTTTTAAAATTGATCTGCAAATTTACGCTACAACTCTATTCACGGTGGTTACTATTGTAAGCACCCTGGTATACTATGCTGAGCGAAATATTCCCGATACCTCCTTCACCAGCATCCCTTCCGCCATGTGGTGGTGTGTAGTAACCATTACCACTGTCGGCTATGGAGATATGCACCCAGCCACTTTTATAGGAAAGCTCATTGCCGCCGTGGCCATGATCATTGGTTTAGCTCTATTTGGCCTCCTTATGCACGTTATTGGAAAAGCCATGATGAATTCTCTTTTCGGGACCAACAAATTACCTTAAAATCAACAGCACTATTTTTACTATTGATGGGTATACCTTCAAAAAGTGGACATCCTTCATTTGTTAGTTTACACTTTTTAATTCATCATGAAATTCAAAGGAGTAGGAAGAATATGTTCTATGATCTGACTATGCCGATTTATCCCGGGCAACTTGTTTGGCCTGGTGATCCCGCAGTTGAGGTAATCCCCTTTTCCTCAATTGCTTCCGGTGATAAGACCAATCTTTCCAAATTAAATTTGGGGACCCACTCTGGCACCCATATAGATGCACCTCGGCATATTTTAAAGGAAGGGGAAGGGATTGATCGGATTTTGCCTGATAAATTAATAGGAAGGTGTCAACTTTTAGACCTAGAGGAAGCTGGGCAGTGTATCAATTCTGAAGAGATTCAAAAAGGGGGATTTATTGAGGGCATTCCCCGTGTTCTGTTGAGGACAAAAAATTCTTTCCTCTACCAACAAAAGCAGTTTCAAAAAGAGTTTGTTTCTCTTTCCCTTGCTGCCGCCGAATGGCTGGTAGAAAAAAATGTCTTTCTTATAGGCATTGATTACTTATCCATAGAAGCATACGCAAGTCGAAATCTTGCTGTTCACCACTTTTTATTGTCTAAAGGGGTTATCCTGGTAGAAGGGCTTATGTTGGATAAAGTTCCAACAGGGGTTTATGAGCTTATCTGTGCACCCATGAAAATTGTTGATGGTGATGGGGCCCCAGCCCGAGTATTTTTAAGGACCCTTTAAAACAGAAGGTTGTAGTAGAAAGGAGGCTAATTTGATCAGGAAAGATCTTCTGGAAACAAAACTGACAACAGCCGGACAGTTACATGGCCATATCTGTCCCAGTCTATTCTATGGAGTTTCAATGGGTCATTTTTCTTTTCATGGCTCTTTATTTTACTGTTCCGGGTGATGCGCTCTGTTACCTTTGTCAGAAAGATTTACTATCAGTTATCGCCAGGCAGCCTGTTGGTAAATTTTAAAAATAAAGGAGAAAAAAAATATGCCTGTTCAGATAGACATTCCTGCCGCTTTTGCCATGGGGCAATTAATGGCTGTAGTAGGAAGAAAAAGTCTTAAGACTGGGGAGCCGTCTATACGAAATCGTTTCCTATTGTGGACCAATTGGTATATGTCTTTAATTTTGTGTCCTGCCGGTTTTTTTCTACTGGTCGGCTGGCCTGCTTGGGAAACAATGTATCAATGGGCCTGGATAGAAAATCCGCAATTTCATTCCCTGGTAGCCCTTTTCTACATACTATTTCTTATGGTGATAGTGATCTTGGGGAATGTAGGTTTTTTGATGTCTTACTGGCTCATTCGCCATAATAAAGACACTTTGGCCAAAGTTATCGTAGCCTTATCACTGTTATCAGTAGTTGCCCCCTTGTTGATAGATATCAAGGCCCCCTTCTTTATTGGTACATATCAGCAATATCACACAGGCAAGGCATCTCTGATTTTTGGCTCATCATTTTTCTTTTCATTCTTTGCTATTATGCTGTTTTGGGCAATTGGGTCTGTTGTTTTTATCAAGAAGGTTTACTTTGAGGATAAAGCCAAGCAACAACAGGCAGCCAAATAGTCAGGTAAACATAATCCGTACGGAATTAAGTTTCCTCTTCTGTTCTTTATTGAACAAAAAAAAATATGGTGTATAATTGCCCCCGCGTTCTCATTCTTTCTTAAATCAATAATTCTTGTCAAATGATTTCTCTCCAAGGAATTTGATAAGCTCTCATGATCCGGGTGGAGGTATGATCATAAAAAAACGGAAATTGGTCAATGAATAAATTTACCTGCGGGCAAAGATGGATCAGTGAAATGGAGCCCGAACTGGGATTGGGCGTCGTGGTGGAAGTTCAGAAAAGAAGGGTTCGCCTTAATTTTCCCGCTGGCTGTACTCGACAGTATGCAGCTGACTCGGCACCGGTCAAACGGGTAAAATTTTATGTCGGAGATGAAATAAAAAGTAAAAAGGGGCAACATTTTACCATTGAAACGATTCATGAAAATGAAGGCTTTTTG
>JAUWIR010000294.1 GCA_030605265.1 Pseudomonadota bacterium
CTGCATCGGGATGATTCTGCATATGTGATGGGTATCAGCCGGCAGCGCAAAAAGCCATTCTGAATCGTGAAATTGATTAGGAGATGAAAATGAGCCTACAAAAATGTATTAAAGATAATAAATCCCTCAACTATTTACGAAATATCACAATTGTCTCTATCTTTTCTTTTTGTTTTCTTGCACTTTCTATTAGGGCATCTTTTGCCCAAACCCGCCCCACGGAAGGCCCGGGCAGTGCAGAATACTTCCATAATAGGGTTGTTACTACTACTCATAGTTCCGGAGCCAGGAGATATTTTCTTTATGAGCCTGATGACCCCAAACCTGAGCAAGCCCCTGTAATTGTTTTTATGCATGGATTATTTGCCACGACCCCAACTTTTATTTATGGGAATTGGATAGATCATATGGTGAAAAAGGGCAATATTGTTATCTATCCTGAATATCAAACCATCATCCCCATATTTTCTCTAATGAATTTATTTACCATTGATTCAATACGAAGCGCTATTGAAGTGCTCCAAAGCGATGGTCATGTGAAGCCGGATTTGGAAAAATTTGCCATAGTGGGACATTCTTGCGGTGGAGTAATAGCTCCCAATATTGCCGCCTTGGCTCAAGAATCAGATTTACCTGCTTTCAAGGCGGTTATGGCGGTTGCCCCCGGTATCACCCCGATTATTCGGTTGGAAGACCTGGAAAAGATCCCCCCTGAAACTCTCTTGCTTTGTGTTGTAGGAGATTTGGATTTTATGGCAGGCGAAAGGGATGCAAAAAATGTTTTCCGTCGCACTCCTCAAATTCCACCTGAGAATAAAGACTACCTAAAACTCCGCTCTGACAGCCATGGAGGCTCATCAATAGTAGCCGGCCATTTGGCCCCTTGTACTTTTGGAATAGAAGATGCGCTTGATGGGTTTGGGTACTGGAAATTATTTGATGCACTTACTGATGCAGCTTTTTATGGGATAAACCGTGAATATGCCCTTGGGAACACTCCGGAACAGCGATGCATGGGAGAGTGGAGTGACGGTACACCAAGGAAGGAAATGACTGTTACCGACAATCCATAAGAAATTGGTGTAGTATATAGAATTCAGGGGGCAGAGGGTTTTATTTCCCACATTGCCGGCATCCAATAGGTATAATTTTTTCTCTATTTACTTGCGCCCCTTTTGCCCCCTGGAAATAACAGTTCAGCTGTAACCGTTCAGTCCCCCTGCCTTAAGCCTTACCTTTTTAGCTCCCTCTCCCTGCTGGGGAGAGGGTTGGGGTGAGGGGTCTGAATGATTACGTTCAGCTCACCACGGAGGCACAGAGACACAGAGAAAAAACAAAAGACCTGCGCAAATAGAGTTTGCCTCTGTGTCTCCGTGGTGAATTATTACTACCCTGAAGGCGAAGTAAAAATAACACACACCCTTCAGTTTTCCTTTAAATGAATTTTCCCAATATATAACCAATAAGAATTCCAATAGCTAAGAGCATAGTCCCAAGCTTTGCACCTAATACCTGTTTGGCATTCCCTTGTTTCACCTTAATTAGCCCCACTGATACGGCAAGAGTGTTGACAATGGCAGTTACCGGCCACAGTAAAATCCTGGCCACCCCAGGGCCAATCCAGGGGAGGACTGAACAGTAGCTAATGAATGCAGCAAAAAAAACACTAAAAATCTCAGTAATCAGTCCATAGAGTATTATTGTAGCGCCGGAAATTTTTTTATCGAATTTCCCTATATAAGAAGCGAAAACGAAGCAAAGGAGAATGAACCAAAGGAAGATTAGTTTCCAAAATTTTTTTATAAAAGTTTTTTTTTCTTCCATGAAAGCTTTTTAAAAAATAAAAATTTCAATGTTATCAAAATATTTTTGACAAAAGATACCCAATTAATATCCCAATGCTTAGAACCATTACCATGGCTTGGGCGGTAAGCTGGGTTGAGGGTTTATTTTTCTTTATTCTCAACAAGGTAATTAAATAGGCTATAGCATTAATAAGAATAAAAAATGGCCACATAATTATTTTGATAATAAGAGGACCAACGCTCGGGATAGTGCCGATCCAAACCCCAATTGCCCCCAATATAGAGCTAAAAATTTGAGTAATCAAACCATAGGTTACAATCAGGATAGCTAAAATTTTTTTATTCAACCCCAAAGCCCAACTAAGGACCCCGGCCAACAAAAGAATAGCCCAAATAATAATTATCTTCTTGTTTCTTTTAAAAAATTTATTTTCCATAAACGCTTTTCTTTAATAGGTTATTCCATATTTTTTCATAGGGATATCCTCTCGACGTGCAGACAATGGCGGCAAACTAACCTTAACTACATTAAGTCGGTAATAAAGGTCTTCACGGAAGGTACCTTGCGCCAATAATTTAATAAGGGGCCTGTTAGTGGCGGCAATAATTCGTACATTCGCCTTCATGGTAGATGTAGCCCCTAAGGGTTCATACTCTTTTTCCTGAAGTACCCTCAAGAGCTTTACCTGAAGAGCGGTAGATATATCACCTATTTCATCAAGAAAAATAGTGCCGCCCTCAGCCAAGGCAAAGCGACCTGGTTTATCCTTTTTGGCATCAGTAAAGGCGCCTTTCACATAACCGAAAAGTTCGGACTCTAATAAGGTATCAGGAAGCGCCCCGCAATTTACAATGATGTATTTTTTCTTTTTGCGGGAACTCAAGTGATGAATAGCCTTGGCAAAAAGTTCTTTTCCTGATCCGCTTGGCCCTTCAATAAGGACTGTACTGTCACTCATAGCAATATCCGGCAATATATCAAGTATCCTCCGGATTTCATGATTTTTGCTAATAATATCAAAAGAGGTGTATTGATTGCGGATTTCTTTTCGCAGCATTTCTACGGTTGATAAATCCCGGAAGGTTTCCACCCCACCGATAATATTCCCTTTTTCATCACATAATACTGCAGTGCTGATACTTACCGGGATACTTCTTCCCTCACTATTTAAAAGATTGACCGGGTAGTTAATAAGTTCTTTTCCACTTTCTATGGTTTTCCGGAGAGCACAGGCAGTTTGGCATATATTGGCACGAAATACCTCAATGCACTTTTGCCCTATGGCCTGCTCCCTTTGTATGCCGATAATCTTTTCCGCTGCACGATTAAAGGAAAGAATATTCCACTGACGATCCACAGTAAACACTCCATCTGCAATACTATCTAAAATCACGTCCGTATGGAGCTTATTCATTTTCGAACTCCGAAAATTGTTTTATAGCCGGATTCGCTGATTATATTAGTTAGCGAAATAATTTTAACCTGTGCAATTAACTATTTTTTGACAGGATAACAGGATTAACAAGATAATTTTTAATCCTGCCTATCATTTACGTTAACTCTTTGACTTTTTGATTAACTGGATTTAAATCATGTTTATCCTGTTATCCTGTCAGATATTTTTTGACATTTTAATCTAAAAAATCTAATTGCACAGGTAGAATAATTTTACTTAAATTAAAAAAAAATTGCCTTTCGCTTTTGTAAAATTTTTTCTTTTGCCTTTTATTTTAGTTGCTTATAGATATAAAGTCAATTATTTAGCCATGAAAAGTCCTCTTGACTCAATACTCATAGTAAAATTTTTGTAATTGGAATAAAAGAAGAAAAACAAAAAACTTGACAAAAAGTAATACTTAATATACCTTATACAAAATTTTGGATGTATTTCTATATATTCTAATATCAGATTGACTTACCCTCAACTAAAATTAACAACTTTTTTAGAATTTTACAGAAAAATTTTTAATTTTTGATATAGGGGGGAGGTGAGAGCGAAAGGTTATTTCAAGTTTTTTTTAAAAATTAATTTTAAAACAAAGGGAGGAAACCAGAATGAATAAAAAATTATTTCTTTTATTAACGACTTTATGTTTTATTGTAGGTATAGCTTATGTACCTTCTGCTTTAGCAACAGAAGCAAGGACCGATGCCCTTCAATCAGAGGGATTTATAAAGGACGATACGGATATTTTGCGAAATCCGGCCTTATTGACTGAATACCCGAATTTAGTGGTTATTGAGTATGGTGAAGCTTCCAGTAATTGCGATTGCTGTGAGAGTGGTTCTTCATGTGAAAGTGAGGAATCTAAAACTTTTCTTGAAGAAAAAGAGTGTATTGGTAGTGATTGCACTGATCCCTACTCCTACTACTATCATGGGGAAGCATCAGATACTGAGTCATCCTTCTCTTGCGATGAGAAAGATTGCGAAAAATCTGTGGACTGGGCCCCAGGAAACCGATATATCGGTGGAAGTTGGGCTGTGAATGATAATTTTTTCCTAGGCGCATATGTTAATAGAAAGTCTGATTTATTTAATAATGTAAATAATGAGAGTCATTATTTACATTATTCCGATCCTAATTCTAAGCCAGTTAATTGGGATATTGACTATGAAGATCCAAATGGTACCCCTTATCTAATCCCAGACTATGATGAAGCCTATTGGGATCCTATATGGAAAAAAGATGATGACCCAATATATAATCCTTACGCTGGGGGGCCTTATCCTTATCCTTTCAACCAGGAATATTATCATCCTTACCTTGATACCAATAATAGGCCAATCAATACTAATTTAGAGGATCCTAATACCTGGGTTAGACCTATCCTATTAAAAAGATACTTAAACTTAGACAGGTATGCTGTGGAGCGGTATATAGATGCTAAAGATTATACATTTACTGACCTTAAAAATCCATTTGAATTAAAAGGCGCTTATAAACACAATGAAGACCTTTCTTTTGGAGCAAGTTTATATTACGCTCGGGGACGTGAGGACGAAACAATAGTATTTTCAGACCCTAACATCTCATCAAATTACAAGGGGGGTAATGCTTTTAATTACGAAACAACAGATTCAGTAGACGACGGTACAGACTATTATTGGGACGGGAATCAAGGGAAAAAAGACGGACATCCAGTATATCTTACACCACAAGATGAAGAGGCGATGATAAAGAAAGATGTTCAAAAAACTTCCAGCTTGGTTGAGCTTGTTTTTGGAGTAAATTTTAGAAATAATGAAATTGGTATTAGTTACGGCAGTGCTAAATTGGAAACTGATATCAAATTAGATGTTGATGTAATTCCAAGCCATGATCCTAATAATCTTGCGTATACTGATGCAAATTCCGAAGATTACCCCGGACCGGGTCTTTTGGATCGAACCCTGAAAATAAGAAATGACTATGAATTAACTAATTATCTTATTGATTATAGGGGAATATTCGCTTTGTCCGACACTACAAGCCTCATACCAGTGGTATCTTATGGAAAAACTAACAAGGACATTGAGTCGCCCAACGCTGAAATTGAAATCGATGAAACAAGTTTCAAGATTGGGTGTGCAGCACAATACCAAACTGAAAAGAGTCTGTTTTTCACTGGGCTGACACTTGCTACAAATAACACGGACTATTCAGCAAGTAGGGACTACTATTACTATGAAGTCAATGGTAAAGAGATGATATACAATGAAGAAGACACTCAGATTTATATTGATAGCAATGATATAGAACAAAAAAGATATTCCGTAGATCTTGATGAAGAGAAAGATGTAAAGAATACTACCTTTAAATTGAATATGGGATTTGAGAGAAAATTAAGTAAACATTTCATCGGTAGAGTTGGTGTGCAAAGTACTCTCTATAATAATCAGGATAGCAATCATGAAGTAAAGATTAAGACGACTGATGAAAACGGGAATGTGAAAACTAAAAGAGGAGAATTAGACCAGAACGATACTAAATCAGTGGATGAGATAAGCGACGATGATTTTCTATCTATTGGTTTAGGGTATAAGAAGAATAACTTTGCTGTTGATTTAACAGTTAAAGATTCAATACCCTACAATGGCGGTTATTTGTTCAGCGGTGAGAAAGGCGCGCTAATAGGAAAAATTTCCGCAACTATTTTATTCCCCTAATCACCACCACATTAGATTGATCTAGAAAAGTAAGATCTGAAAGAGGGCGGGCATTTTGAA
>JAUWIR010000160.1 GCA_030605265.1 Pseudomonadota bacterium
AGACTCTTGCCACCCATTCCATGAAGGGGACAACCAACGACTGTATTGTTGATAGAGTGTAACAGCAGGATGGTAAAGTATGCGCACTCGCCAATGATAGGTCCCTTCAATAGTAAATTGATTGATAAGTTCATTAAGAGAAACTCCGTCAATCTCAGTGTCTGCCCAAATTGAGCTGATGCAGATACCTGTTCCGTCAAAGGTTACTCCTATAGGCTTTATTTCCCATTCAAGTTTTACTTTACTGCGCCCATAAGGTGTTCTTCCCAGTATAGTCAAGAGGAAACCGTCTTTTGCCGAAGCTTTCCCTAAATGATCGATAGGAGCGCTATCATCATATTTTCTTTGTCTGGGGATTAAACTTAATCCTAATCCGCCATTACCATAATAGACAAAAACCCGGCCCTCATTAGGTTCCGTGTGAGTGTAATGCTTCGCCCCAATAATAGCGTCACTGTATCGATCTCCGTTAATATCTCCGGCAGGACCAACAGAACACCCAAATTTTGCCCCTGCAACATCAGGTTCCGCTATCCAATTTGCCTCAGTAGGAAGGCCTGTGGATGAGCCGTGAAAAAGGTAAACTCTTCCTTCGTCTACCTGGTTACTATCAAAAAAAGGAGCGCCAATAATAATTTCCGTATAACCATCACCATTGACGTCACCGGCAGTGTTCACTGAAAAGCCGAAGCCGGCATTTTCCAGTTCGGCTTTGGTTGTCCAGTCGGCTGTTAAATTCAAACCCAGTAAAGAGCCGTAATAGACAAAAACCCACCCACCATCGGAATCATCATTATAGAAAGGGGCCCCAATAACAATATCGCTGCATCCATCACCATTAACATCACCGGCCGTGGCCACGGAGAAACCGAATTGTGCATTGGCCTGATTACTTTTCGCCGTCCAATTAGCAGTAAAACCTAACCCTGAGGAAGAACCATAATAAAGATATGTTTGGCCTTCATCAGGCTGATTCCCGTCAAAAAATGGAGCGCCAACAATAACATCACTATAACCGTCACTATTAACATCACCGGCTGTTCCCACGGAATAACCGAATTGCGCTTCAGCTTGGTTGCTTTTGGCCGTCCAATTGGCCGTAGTTCGTAATCCCGATTGAGAACCGTGATAAACAAAAGCTTTTCCTTCATCAGGATGATTATCATAACCAGGCGCACCAATAATGATATCACTATACCCATCACCATTGACATCACCGGCAGTCCCTACAGACCATCCCCACCAGCAATTAGTTTGGTTCCCTTCACTTGTCCAAGATGATGAAATATTTAATCCTGAGGAAGCGCCGCAGTATACAAAGACTTTCCCCTTATTATTATATTCATACGCACCAATGATAACATCACTATACCCATCACCATTGATGTCACCAGCCGTTCCTACTGAACAGCCAAATTTTGCTCCGGCAAGATTCCCCTCAGCAGTCCAATCAGGTATGACGCCTAACCCTGAGGCAAAACCATAATAGATAAAAACACCTCCTTCATCAGTTTTCCCATGATCATATTCAGGTGCGCCAATAATGATATCACTATACCCATCACCATTGACATCCCCGGCTGTTGCTACCGAAGAACCAAAAGAGGCGTTTTCTTGACCTATCTCAGCGCTCCAATTTTTCTCAAGACTTAATGTATCGGCAGATCCACAATAGACAAAAGCGCGCCCTTCATCTGTTTCGCCATTATCATGGAAGGGTGCGCCAATGATAACATCACTATATCCATCACCATTAATATCCCCGGCTGTGGCCACAGAGAACCCGAACCTTGCTGTATTTTGTTCGCCTTGGGCTGTCCAGTTTGCTTCAGTGTTTAATCCTGTTGATGAGCCCAAGAAGAGGGAAACCGATCCCTTTTCTTCTTGATTACAATCAATAAAGGGTGCGCCAATTATGACATCACTATATCCGTCACCATTAATATCACCGGCTGTAGCTACGGAATAACTATAGAGAGATTCTGTTTGATTTCCCAGAGAAACCCAATCCGCCAAAAGTGTCGGACCGGTGGCAGATCCATAATAGACATAAGCCGTCCCGGTATCAGAGCCATAACTATTACTATCATAATAGGGAGCGCCTATAATGACATCACTATATCCGTCACCATTAACATCACCCGCAGTAGACACTGATTTACCAAATTCAGCATTTATCCGGGCGCCTTCTCCTGTCCAAGTCGGAGCGCTATTCAATCCGGAAACGGACCCATAGAAAAGGAAAGCAAATCCTTTGTTATCATAACCCGGGGATCCAATGATAACATCGCCATATCCATCTCCATTTACATCTCCGGCCGGGGCAACTGCCTTGCCAAAATAAGCATAATTTTTATTACCCTCTGCTTGCCAATTAGCAGAAGAAGGACTTAATCCGGAGGATGAGCCATAAAAAACCAGAGCCAAACCTTCTATATCTTGATCATTACTATAGTGTGGTGAACCAATAATAATGTCACTAAATCCGTCACCATTGATATCTCCTGAACTGTTCTCTGTATAACCTAATTTGGAATTTTCCTCATTGCTTTCTAACATCCAGTCGGCAGTTGATTGTATACCTGAGGCAGACCCATAAAAAAGATATGCCGCCCCTTCCAGATTTTGGTTGGGGTCATTAGAATAAAAGGGTGATCCAACAATGATATCACTGAAACCATCCCCATTTACATCACCTGCAGTATTGACTGACCAGCCGAATCGAGCCTCATTTTTATCACTTTCAATAGTAATGGCAGGAACACTATTAAGGCCTAAAGAAGAACCATGAAAGACAAAGACGGCCCCCTCATCATAATTTGTATTATTAAAATAAGGTGCACCAATGACCACATCACTATATCCGTCTCCATTTACATCTCCGGCGGTGGCTACTGACCAGCCCAGGCGAGCATCATTTGTATCGCTTTCAACTGACCAATTGATTGAAGTAGCTAAAGGATCAACAAGAATAGGATATTGGGCTTGATCTGCGTCAATGAGAATACAGACTTGAGAGTTATAAAGGGCGAATTTAACACGAAGATCGCGACCGGAATTATCAATTGCTTTAAGTTTTCCCAGTCGAACAACCCGCACTCCACTTGAATTTGTAAATTCAATAAATTCGGAAGTATCATTTAAATTAGCTTTTAAATTACCGGTAAGTTCCATTCGCAAAACAATCCAAGAGGATTTTTGATCATCTTTTTTGACCTGAGGAGGATCGGACAAGGTAAACCCTTGTTCAAGGCCCCGGATATCGTTAATATACCATTCACTAAGCCCTTTTCTTTGATAGACGATTTTATTTTTAGAAGTAGAAATTTTAGAATCGGAAATTGGCTGGATGTTTCCAAAATAGCCATAGCCTGTAAGTGACAACCCCCACATCCATTTAGGCTCTGAGGATGAACGAGGGACAACTCGAAAGCCTTTTTGTGTAAAATATGTTCTCAAATTGTGTTTTCTATTTGGAGCATGATAAGCTGATTTAATATCCGCAAAAGGTGTGTATTCTTGCCAGCTTACGTAATATTCTAAATCTCTGATGTTTTTTTGAGCTTTGGTTAACCACTCTGAAGATACTTCTGAAGGTAAAGTATCAGAAGTTAATGGATGAGCTGTCACCTTTTTTGAAATAAAAAATATGATTGAAATAAGAATAAGTAACGCAGAAAAATAGAAACACTTCTTCATCCCGTTCCCCCCCTCAAATAGATAATTCAATAAAATAAAAGATGATAAATTATTCTATCTTCTATTTTGTTTCCCACTGTTTTGCCAAAGCAAATAGTGTGCCATAATAACTGAGATTTTTTATAAATGGCTTGTTGGTTTAGTTTAAAAGGAAGAAATAAGAAATAAATGAGAAGAAATATAGAAAATGCTAAAAAATTTAGTATAATAACCATACGCTTTGTCATAATGATTATGAGGTTCGGAGTTTAGAGTTCAGGAGTTCCGGGGTGCGGCGTTCAGGGGCTCAGAGGTTCAAAGGTTCAGAGTTTTAATGGGTTAGAGTTTAATGGGTTAGAGTTTAATAGGTTAGGGTTTAAAGGTTTCGCATAGTAGTATGAAAAAAAGAAAAAAATTTAGAAAAATAAAGAATAAAACTTTCATTAAAAAAGAAAATATTTTAATAGTTTCTGATGCGGATAAAGAGATATTTCTTGAGGCTATGGATTTTCTTAATTGTCCCAGTCAAGATTTATTAGAAAAAAAATTTGATTTTAGGCAGCAAAATAAAACTTTTGTTTCTCGAAAAAGAAAATCATCTTATCGAGAGGCTAGTGAAAAAATACAAGCTTTTTTAGATTTACATGGTTTTTCGCGTAATGAGGCAATCGACCGTCTTGATAAATTTTGTCATCAAGCAGTCATTAATGGTTGGCGCACTGTAAAAATAATTACTGGAAAAGGAATCCATTCTCCTGATGGAAAAATGATTCTAAAAAATGAAGTTATTCATTGGCTGAATTCTGAAAAGGGTCAATGCTTAGTTGAATTATATCGTCCAGCCTCCCGGCAACAAGGAGGATCTGGAGCTTTTATATTATATTTATATAAGCGTAAGTAAAATCAATTTCTTACTGCTTAATTTTATTCTTAATCAAAATTCTACTGATTAATCTATTCACTTTTTTCCAGATCATCTTCTTTGTTTTAAAAAAGTATAGACGCGATATCTTCAACTATAGGTTGAAAATAGTAAATAAAATATTATAAAAAACATATAGTTGTATTGTTATAAAAAAATTACAATCCTGAATGCTAACCTTGAACCAGTGAACGGTTAGAATCTCTTAAGGGGGATCTGCAGACCATACAATCGTATCATTTTGGGTCGTTAGAGAAATAATATGATTTTTATATCGAAACTGTTCAATGGCCCATAGATTATCCTGATACTCTAGCATAATATGGTTTTCATCGGGAATAGCAATTATTTTACATTTTTTTAGATCTTTTAGTCCTTGTCCGGTAGCTTTTATGGCTGCTTCTTTTGCCGTCCAAAATCGATAGAAAAACTCCCAATTAGGGGAGGGTGCACAAAGAGCCCACTCCTGTTTAGTTGCCGTGTAATCGAATAATATACTGCTATTGCGAGGATTTAATTCTTCAACATCGATACCTACGATATGTTTACTTACTACGGCGGCAACGCATGCGGTTTTATGTGATAAGGACCAATAGATACCATCAACCGGAATGGGTGCGCCTTTTTCGTCTTTTTCTAAAGGGCCAAGTATAAGGTTGCTTTTTTCCGCACTAAGCTTAAGTGCTTGGCGAGTGGTTTTCCGAAGGAAATTTACTTTTTGGGCCCCTGATAATTCCTTAACTTGTCTTTCATCTATCGATAAGACGACAGGATAGAGATGATAGCTTATATTAGGCATATTAAGTATATTTGGTTTTTTTTGTCGTAACCGTTTACGGGTTCAGAGGTTCAGAGTTCAGGGTTTAATAGGGATTAGTGCATATAGTTCTCAAGATTAAAGTCTAAAACTTATTAACGGGTAAAAACTCACGGAGTATCAATGAAACAAAGGCAACCCTAAACCTGTTAACGTGTACAAAGAATCTTATCATAAGAAATGGGGGATATTCAATCCTTGATGTTAAAACATTAAGAGTATTATTAAGTCGTCCTATGGGGAGTTTTGTCTAATATAATAATTTATGTGGGTTAGGCAACCCTGAACTGTGAACCTCTGAACTCTTAAGGGATGTTTAGGTAGCCATCAGGGGGAGCATCTGATGGCTAAAGAGTAACTTGAGGCGATCAAACATTAAAGTGATTAATAAGATGATTGTAATGGTGTAAATATGGTGTCGTGTTTTTAGACGAGATTTATTAAAATATATTACGAAGGTTTTTAAAGAAAATTTTTCTATTGGCTTATAAAAAAAATATATAATTTTTTATTTAAGGATTTCGCATAGTTTTTTGAATTATTTCTTTATCAAAATAATTAATGGACATTCCGGCATCAACTATTAATGTTTGAGCATTAATACCACTGGAGCATGGGCTTAAAAGGAAAACAACTGCCTTGGCCACTTCATCAGTACTAATGGCTTTTTTTCTAAGACAAACTTGCTCAGCAAATAAATAACAATCAATATACCCTGGTATACCGGCTGAAGAGGAAGTCTTCAGTAGACCTGCTCCTACGGCATTGAAGCGTATTTGTGAAAAAGCGCTAAAGGATTTGGCAAGAAAACAAATAGTAGAATCAAGGGCGGCTTTTATAGGGCCCATAATACCATAGCTTTCTGCTGCCATACGTGTGGTGGATATGGAAATGGTAACTACTGATGCTTCAGGTAAAAGAATAGATTTGAAAGAATCAGCGATCTTAATGAGTGAATAGCAAGAAATATCCATGGCCTGAAGGAAATTTTTCCTATCAGTTTCATGGAAAGGTTTGATTCCTTGGCTATAATCTGCAAAAGCAATTGAATGTACCAAACCGGAAAGGTTTACATGATCTTTGGCTATTGTTTCAGATAATTTTTCAATATCTCCTTCTTTTTCCACATCGCAAATATATATTGGTTGGTCAGGAAGAAATTTTTGTACTGATTCTTTAATTTCGGGCGATCTTACAGAGTAAATCAGTTCAGCGCCACACTCGTGAAGAAGTTTCCCTATATGGAAAGCTACACTTTTCCTATTAGCCACTCCAAAAATGAGAATTTTTTTCCCCTTTATATTTAAAAAATTCATGCCGCCTCCATGGATTTTTCTTTTTCCTCAATCAGAGTACAGGAAAAGGCAATTGAAACCGCAGTTTTACCTGATATAGTTGCCTTGCCTTGAAGAAAAAAGACTTTGCTCATTATGTCTTTAATTTCTACCTCTATTTTCAATATATCCCCGGGTTTAACCATTTTTCGAAATTTTGCTTCCTTTATTCTGGTAATTACCGGGATACCTTTTGATAGACTGGTATAATTGATTTTTTTAGAGATTAAGATGGCGCCCGACTGGAATATGGCTTCACAAATCAATACTCCGGGCATTATTGGGTTATCCGGATAATGGCCCTTAAAATAAGGTTCCTCAATGGAAATTTTTTTTGTTGTGGTAATGGAATTTTCCGTAAGTTGGCAAATAGTATCCACAAATAGAAAGGGAGGACGGTGGGGGATAGCTTGATATATTTCTTCGAGATTTGACACTGCTTAAAGCCCTCCAGTGACTTCAAGAGTTGTTCCGGTTATATAGGAAGCTTCCTTTGAGGCTAAAAATATGACTGCCCAGGCAACCTCTTGGGGGGTTCCAAAGCGTTTCAGGGGGATGTTCATCCTATAATTTTTGCGCTGTTCTTCAGATAAATCATTAATGAATTCCGTATCAATAAATCCGGGAGATACACAATTGACTGTAATTCCTTTTTTGGCAACTTCTTTGGAAAGGGATTTACTCAAGGCAACCATACCAGCTTTTGAGGCCGCATAATTGGCCTGACCTGCAAACCCTATTTTCCCGCTTGGTGAGGTAATATTGATAATTCTTCCATATTTCTGACTGATAAAGGAACGTATAGCGAATTTACACATGTAAAATACCCCTGAAAGATTTACATCAAGGACCCTTCTCCAATCGGGTTCTTTCATCATCCCCAGGATGGCATCTTTTCGAATGCCCGAATTATTGATAAGTATATGAAATGTTCCATAGGTTGATTCAAGGTAGTGATAAAATTTTTCAACCTGATGGTAATCTGAGACATCAAGTTGCTGAAAATCAACGTTTTGTGAATATATTTTATTTTTATTATAAAATTTTTCAACAGCATTTTTATTGGAATGATAAGTACCGATAACTTTGGCCCCTAAAGGGAGAAAAGCCTCGGCAATTCCTTTACCGATTCCCCTGTCAGCGCCTGTAATAACAGCAATTTTATTTGAGAAATCATACATTTTTACTCCAAAGACCTTTATGGAAAAGAAATGGGTTCATTCATTTGGCCATATATTTATCAATTTCATTGGCTGCAATGGCCCCGTAATTGGCAGCTCCTAACCAACCGGACATAATGATTCCCACTGATCCGGCATGGAATAATCCCGAAATTTGCTTATGAAGGCCCATGCTGACCTTTAATCCCTCGAATTTTGTGCCAAAAGAGGACCCTTTTACATGGCGAGTATATTTCTTGAAGGTCAGGGGGGTTGAGGCTTCAAGGTAATCAATTTTTTGCCTAATATCGGGAACATACTTTTCAAGGCTCACCAAAGTGGAATCGATTAATTCCGTTTTGGAAGCCTGATATTCCTCTGTAGACAACCCAATCCAATCGTCATAATTGGCATTAGTTGAAGCTACAATTGTATATTGATTTGAACCCGGGCGGATTGAGGGGTAATAAAAAGAAAAGGTGCGACTAGTGGTATTTTTACTCCGTAGTTCAATA
>JAUWIR010000512.1 GCA_030605265.1 Pseudomonadota bacterium
ATGTGAGAATGAGGGTATAAAAAGTAAAACTAAAAGTCCATAAAAATATAATTAATTTATAAAATTTAGGTATATGTAATCTCTGGCTAACTAAAAACTGCTGCTATTTATTTTGGAAAGATGTCTACTAAATTATCAAAATATCACAAAAAGAAAATTTTCGTCAAGCAAAGAGGTGATAAGGATATATTTTTTTTCACTTGCCCAAAGGTTTTCGATTATGGTATAAGCGTAAAAAGCTCATTTCAGATTGTCTGTAAATTATTATACAATTATTTTTTTGTTTATTTCCAAAGATTTTTCCAATATTTAATGGTAATCCTTATTATGATATAATAGGAACGAACATAATGGAGAGTGTATGAGTAAATTTTTAATTTTATCATGGAGTACAAATTAAAACCATGGAAGAAAAGAAAAAGCCTCTGAAAGAGAAGAAAGGCACCTCGAAGAAAAAGGGCACCTCGAAGGAGCAGAAAGGGACCTTGGAAGAAGAGAAAGAGATCGTGGCGGAAAGAAAAGAGATGCCTCTGAAAGATCCTCAAGAGGAAAAAAATAATGTTTTAGCTACGGAAATTCTTCCGGAAAAGGTAACTATTATTCCGATTCGCGATAGGCCTGTTTTTCCGGGAATTGTTATCCCCATCATCATTGAGAACGTGAAGATGAAAGAGGCTGTGGAACATGTTTATCAAAACACGGCCCACAAGATTATCGGCCTTTTCCTGACAACTATAGAAGAAATGGATGAAGAAGAAGAAGAGGATACTTTGATCTATTCTATGGAGGATATTTTTTCTGTTGGAGTGGCAGCAAGAATTATCAAAATAATCCCTTCAGAAAATAGTGATGATTTGCATATTCTTGTCTCAGCATTGGAGAGAATAAAATTAAAGGAATTTATTTCCCAAGGCCCGTTTCCTATAGGTCTAATTGAGTATCATCATGAAACTAAATTTGCTATGAATGAGGAATTAAAAGCCTATTCCATGGCCATTGTCTCTTCAATTAAGGAACTTTTAAGGCTCAATCCTTTATTTAAAGAAGAGTTGAAAATATTTCTTAGCCGATCAACCCTGGAGGAACCAGGGAAATTAGCTGATTTTGCCGCTTCATTGACTACAGCTGATCGAGAACAACTTCAACGCGTTTTAGAGACCTTTAAGATAAGAGAAAGAATAGATAGGGTATTATTACTGCTGCAAAAGGAATTAGACGTAACTAAGCTGCAGGTAAAAATTACCAAACAGATTGAGGATAAGATTTCTAAACACCAGCGGACCTTTTTTCTCAAAGAGCAACTCAAAGCCATACAAAAAGAATTAGGAATCATCAAAGATGAGCGCACCGTAATATTCGAAAAATTCACCAAGAGAATGAAAAAGTTAAGATTCAGCAAGGAAGCTGACAAAGTGATTGAAGAGGAATTGGAAAAAATTGTTTTGCTGGAACCCTCCTCCCCGGAGTACCATGTTGCCTATAATTATCTTGATTGGCTGACGATCTTGCCCTGGGGGAAACGATCAAAAGATAACTATCACTTGGAGAAAGCCCAAAAAATTCTCAATGAAGACCATTACGGACTTGATGACGTCAAGGAAAGGATCCTGGAATTTATCAGTGTTGGAAAACTGCGTAAAAACATTACTGGTTCAATACTTTGCCTTATTGGCCCTCCAGGGGTGGGAAAAACTTCTCTGGGAAAATCTATTGCCCGTACCCTTGGGAGAAAATTTTATCGTTTTTCTTTAGGCGGAATGAGAGATGAAGCTGAAATTAAAGGACATAGAAGGACTTATATTGGAGCTATGCCTGGAAAATTTATTCAAAGTCTGAAAGTTGTCCAAACCTGCAATCCAATTATCATGTTGGACGAGATTGATAAAGTTGGGAAAAGTTTTCAAGGGGACCCTGCTTCTGCCCTGCTGGAGGTCCTTGATCCGGAGCAGAATGTTGAGTTTTTAGATCACTTTTTGGATGTTCGGTTTGATTTTTCCAATATCCTTTTTATTGCCACAGCCAATCAGCCGGATACAATTCCCGCCCCCTTAAGGGACCGTATGGAAATATTGCGACTTTCCGGATATATTCTAGAAGAAAAAGTTGAAATCGCCAAAAAGTTTCTCATCCCCAAGCAGATGAAAAACCATGGATTAACCAGAAAAAAGGTGGTTATTAAAGATGATGCTCTAAAAAAGCTGATTGATCAATATGCACGGGAGGCTGGTGTTAGAGGCTTAGAAAATCAGATAAAAAAAATATGCAGGAAAACGGCTCGATACTTTGCAGGGGATGGAAAAGGAGCAGTTATTATTACCTCAAAAAATCTTACTGAATATCTCGGGAAACCAATATTTACAGAAGATGAATTGATTAAAGGGACAACCCCCGGAGTGGTTACAGGATTAGCCTGGACTGAAATAGGGGGATCAACCTTATCAATAGAGGCTTGTGGAATTTTATCCAAGAGAAAAGGGTTTAAGCAAACCGGTCAATTAGGGGAAGTAATGATAGAGTCTTCTGAAATAGCCTATAGTTATATTATGTCCTCATTAAAAAGATATAAAGCCGAACCTAATTACTTTGATGATCATTTTATTCACATACATGTACCGGCAGGTGCAACTCCCAAAGACGGCCCCTCAGCAGGAGTTACTATGGCCACGGCTTTGCTTTCTTTTGTCTTAAAAAACCCCATATCTTCACACCTGGCCATGACCGGGGAGATCACCCTTACTGGTCGAGTACTTCCTATTGGAGGAGTTAAGGAAAAAATCATAGCTTCAAGACGAGCGAAACTCAAGGAAATTATTTTACCACAGGAGAATAAAAAAGACTTTGATGAACTTCCTGACTATTTAAAGGAAGGGTTAATGATTCATTATGTCGAAAAGTTTGATGATATTTACCAACTTTTATTTAAATGAAATATCAAATGAGGGTAAAGTGATATGTTAGGTATTGGCAAAAGTATTCGGCTTGAGAGGATCATTGATCGAAACACGAAAAGGACGGTTGTTGTTCCCATGGATCACGGGGTAACCTTGGGTCCTATTGAAGGCATCATCGATATGCGGGATATGGTCAATGAAATCAGTGAGGGAGGGGCGAATGCAGTATTGGGGCATATTGGCTTACCCTTACACGGTCATCGAAAACATGGTCGCGATATCGGTTTAATCCTTCATCTTTCAGGCAGCACAGTGTGAGCCCCTGATCCAAACACGAAAGTATTAGTGAATACTGTAGAGATGGCTTTAAAAATAGGGGCTGATGCCGTATCAGTTCATATAAACATTGGAGCGGAAAGTGAATCTCAGATGCTTCAAGATTTAGGTCAGGTCTCTATTAAATGTTTAGAGTGGGGAATACCCTTACTTGCTATGATGTATACAAGGGGAGAAAAGTTTCAAGAGGAGCATTCTGTTGATGGTGTAAAACATGCTGCTCGTATTGCTGCAGAGCTTGGCGCTGATTTTGTGAAAGTGAGTTATACAGGGACTCAAGAATCATTTCAAGAGGTTGTCAGAGGTTGTCCTATCCCCGTATTGATTGCCGGAGGGGAAAAAACAAAGAATGAGAGAGAAATTTTTCAAATTGTTAAAGATTCCCTTGAGGCTGGGGGAGCGGGGGTTTCGATTGGCCGTAATGTATTTCAGCATGAAAGAAAGAAAGCTATGGTCAAGGCCATCTGCAGTATGGTCCATGAGGATATTTCAGTAGAAGAAGCAATGGCTGTTTTAGAAAAGAAATAGA
>JAUWIR010000497.1 GCA_030605265.1 Pseudomonadota bacterium
ATAACACTTTATAGAATGTTTTTCACATCCAAGGGGGTTGGTGTTTCCAATATCGCAAAGATCTTCCTCTGATGTTTACCCCATAATTGAAATAGGATACGATTATTCTTTGTATTTGTCATTATCATCTATTAATTTTTCATGGAGGTAAAAATTATGAGCAGAAAAATTGTTAATCCTTGGGGATGGCAAGACCGGTTTGGCTTTGTACAAGCCAATGAAATTACTGGTGCACAACGTATGTTATTTTGTGCAGGCCAAACATCCGTCGACAGTGAAGGAAACCCAATTCATGCTGGTGATATGTCGGCCCAGATCAATCAGGCCCTTGACAATATTGAAACCATCTTACGCCAGGCGGGATTTCAACTTGCTGATGTTGTACGGTTGAAATATTATACTACCGATATTGAGGCATTCTCAAAAGCTGCAAAAGGGCTTGGTGCACGGTTGGGTGTGGCTGGGTGTAGACCTGCATCGACATTACTTGGCATATCTGCATTATTTCACCCCGATATTATTGTCGAGATCGAGGCGACTGCAATTATTTAGAGGTAATGGTTTTTATAAACCTTAATGGCTCAGGGTCTAATTCCCCGAAGCTTGCTTCGTCTGAAGCAAAACAATAAAACTATTATCCATTAGGATACCCCGCAGCTTGCTGCGGGGAGGCTTCATTATGCCTTTATAACATTGGCCTCGGAAGCACTTACAGTATCAGATGAATTACATACTTCCACTTGAGGTGGCTAAGGAATGAATAAAAAAACAATTTTTGTAAACAGACTCCTCCAGCGAATCGATAAAAAACTTTATCGCGCGGAATCTACAAATTGCCAAATTACAAGATGGCGTTTTATCAGCTTTACCGCAGGTTTTATTATTTTGGTTATTTCACTATTTCAACCCTCTTTTCGTTTTCCCCTTTATGGAACTGCCTTTTTTTGTTTTGGCTGCTTTATTTTTTTGGTTATTTGGAATACACAACTCAAGAAAAAAATCCTTCGTTGGCAATTGTGGCGAAAAATTAAAAAAGAGAATCTGGCCAGGCTCCAATTGGACTGGAAGAGGATTCCCGCCAAAGATCACCCTGTCCCATCACAGCACCCCTATGTGCGGGACCTTGATATTATTGGCGACCGTTCTTTGCTGCGGCTTACAACTGTTTCCGCGCGAGGAGCAAAATTTTTAATGGATTGGTTACTATATCCTGAAGCTAATATGGAAAAACTAAGCAGGCGTCAACTATTAGTTCAGGAGTTAAAGAGGAGATCTCTTTTTCGAGACAAATTGACCTTGGAGGCATTGTGTATATCTGATAAGGAAATTAATGGGAATACAATTGCATCTCATTTACAAATCCCGGATTATCCTGGATACCCAGGATTTTGCACTTAGAAATCGGTTTGTTAATTGGATGTATTTTTGATTTCAGCGGATGGTATTAGTTTTCCTTTCCTCCACGTTTGTGGGGTATCCCTTATTTTATCTATATCATGACATTCCTTTTTTCGCTGCCATACCTGGCGCCAATATTTCATCGTACTATTTCCCTGCAATTAGAATTTAAAAAACTGGAGGCAGTCTTTCTTCATTTGGAAAATAGAATTTCCTTACAGACACCTGAATTAGCAAGGTGTTGCACCCTATTTAGCGATAAAGAAAACAAGCCCTCCAGTTTTATGAAAAAAATTTCTCATGTTTGCGATGCCCTAAGTATTCAAGGGAACGGACTAATCCATGGTGGGGTTAATATGCTCTTTCCCTGGGACTTTTTCTTTGTTTATCGTTGGAAGAAGCTCTGCCAAAAAATCCTGAATGTATTTCCCTTATGGATGGATTGCTTAGGAAAAATTGAGGCGGCTTCTGCTTTAGCCAATTTGGCCGGCAATAATCCTGAGTATACGATCCCTTCTCTTGAAATAAATAAAAACCCCTCCAGAGTAAATTGCCGGCTTAAACTTTAAATTCTGTCAGTCACGTTTTTTTTATAATCCATTTAGGAAAAATGGCAGTTATGCCGAATCTCCTAAATGCCGATGCGACTTTAGGTCGTCTACTTCGCCAGGGAAAACCAGGATCCAAAGCGAAGGTAAACTAGAGATAAGTATGGTGTCCCCGGAATTGAATTTATCCCCGGAATTGAATTGCGGTGTCCCCGGAATTGTACGGAATTGCTGTGGTACTAAAGGAATAAACTAAGGCAATACTGAATAATAAATAGTGAAAAATAGAAAAATAAATAGCCTGAACAAGCTATTTTTCTGGTTGTTATTTGGAATACAAAGGAGGGATTTACTTAGCCGCCGTTGAAGCCAGTTATCCTTAAGGTGAAAAGAATTTATCGCCCGACTTAGTCCATCAACTTTTTTTGCTTCTTGATAAAAAAAATATTATAATGTAAGAAATATTAAAATAATTATTTAATTAATGCTAGCAAGATTTTATCTTGGAGAAAAAAAATGAGAAGTGACCTCATATAATATTGAATTCGGACTTATCATTTTACCATTTACCTTAATTGTTTACACAAGGAAAGGCATGCGGAAATGAGATATGATAAAACCATTATTTATTTATGTGTATTTATTCTTTTTCTTGGTTTTAAAACCGGCATAAGTTCAGCAGGCCTGGCCGATAGTCCTTGGCCATGTAAGGGGCATGATGAACAGCGCACGGGACAAAGCCCGTATATAGGGGCGCAAACTAATACCTTGAAATGGAGTTATCCAGTTGGATTGGTAAGATCCTCTCCCGCTGTTGGAAAAGATGGAGTAATCTATCTCGGATCCGATAATAAAGTCTTTGCCTTAAACCCGGATGGGAGTCTTAGATGGACATATCAAATCCCGACTCAGACTGTAATTGAATCATCGCCGGCAATTGCTTCTGATGGTACGATTTTTATCGGATCGGGTGATTTTAACCTTTATGCCATAAACTCAGATGGAAGTCTGAAGTGGAGCTATCAGACTGAAAATTGGATTAAATCCTCACCCATCGTTGGGACCGGAGGCGAGATCTATTTTGGGAGTGGTTATAAGGTATATGCCCTTAATCCGGATGGCAGTCTTAAATGGAGTTATGAAACCGAGGGGCTTATTAGTTCCTCTCCCGCTATTGGATCCGATGGAACGATTTTCATAGGCAGCTTGGATGGGAAGCTCTATGCCCTTGATCCTGAAGATGGCAGTTTGCAGTGGGCTTACCCTACCGGGAGCAGCATCCGCTCTTCTCCGGCTATAGGAGCAAATGGGACAATTTACATTGGTAATGGAGGGTATGGATTAGACGGGAAATTATATGCTCTTTATCCAGGCGGAGATCTTAAGTGGACCTACCAAACCGGAGGCAATGTTTATTCTTCACCGGCTGTTGGTGTTGACGGCACCATTTACGTTGGCAATTGTTACGCAGACCCCGCCTATGGTGCTAGTCAAGGAAATAATGTATTTGCTATAAATCCTGATGACGGAAGTTTGAAATGGGCTTATTCAGTGGGTGATGGCGATGAAAATAGCATCTTTTCCTCCCCGGCCATTGGATCGGATGGAACTATTTATATCGGGTGTGATAATGAGAATGTGTATGCCCTTAACCCCGATTGCAGCTTAACGTGGAGTTATCAAACAGAAGGAAAGGTTTCCTCCTCGCCCGCAATCGGCGCCGACGGTACAATTTATATTGGAAGTTGGGATGGAAAAGTCTATGCTTTTGGGCCTATTACTTCAGTCATCTTTTCCGGCTTAAATATCCTCTGCATTCCTCTTGGGGCTGAAGAAACCTATCCGAACGCCTCGTCTCTCTGGAATCTCTTCATAAATCAAAACCATCAGGTAGTCAAATTCCAAGCTTTCTCCCCGGATCTCTCGAAATGGCTCACCTTTAGACA
>JAUWIR010000582.1 GCA_030605265.1 Pseudomonadota bacterium
CTCCGTAAAATTGGTCAGTACCATTCAAATTGCCCTAAATGTAATTCTATTCAAATAGAGAAGAAATTATCCATATTTGATAGTTTGTTTGGGAAAAAAAATGCAGATGGATGTTCCTCCTCTCCTTTTAACTGAAGGCCTAAAAAGTAAAGTGGCAGTTAGTCACGTTGATAATTTAATAAAGAGAATACATTAATTAATCGAAAAAGGGGAAAATATTGCAAAAAGAAGCGCTTGAAGAAAAAAAAATAAAATATGAACCACTTGCTCGATGCCTCAAAGGCCTGGCGCATGATATGCGCTTAAAGATTTTATATCTCCTTGAGGATGGGGAAAAAACGGTTTCTGAAATTGAGCAATTTACTGGAAGCTCTCAGTCAAATGTATCGCAGCACCTAATTCTGATGCGTGATAAAAATATTTTAGTTTCCCGAAAAGAAGCAAATCAGATCTATTATTCTATTAAAAATAAAAAAATTTTATCTGTTGTACAAGATCTGTGCGAAATTTTGGGGAGGGTCTAAAAAAGTCTACATTTCAAGAAACCAATATTTTTTAAAGCTGCTATCAGGTTTTTATTTTTATAGTGAGATAAATATCACCACACGGTCCACTGGGGCTTTTTTTTCCCTTATTTTTAAGACGAAGCTTCATCCCATCCCGAATACCTGATGGAATAGTCACTTGTAATCTTTCCGATGGGCCCTCTTTATCAAAGTCAAAGGTTCGTTTAACTCCTTTGATGCTTTCTTGTCTGGAAATGGTTAATGAATAAGATAGATCCAAATCATTTTTTTGTAAGGACCTGGAGGATGACCGGGGTATATTTAAGATCCAGCCCTTTATTTTTTTTCCCAGATCTTGTAAATTATTTTTCATACTTGGCAGGGTTGGGGTAAGTTTAATGGGGATATTTTCTTTTTCCTCTTCTGTAATACCAAAAAGATCGGCAAAATTAAATGAAAGGGTTTTTCCCTCAGACTTTCCCCCAAAAGGAAATCCGGCTCCAAAGATATAGCCCGAAAAGAAAATTCCCTGCCCGGCGCCTGAAAAAGCTTTACGAAAGAATTCCTCATTAAATCCGTATCCCGCCTTGGTGAATTCTTTGTGTATTTCTTGAAAAATGGTATTATAAAGGGGATTATTGAAAAGGTCTCTGAAGATGTCTTCTTGAGTATATCGAAAGCCTCTATTATTAAAGTCACTGCCGGTTTTTTGACTTGATTGTCTGAATAGATCATATTCTCTTCTTTTTTTCTCGTCAATTAAAACACCGTAAGCTGCGGTGATTTCTTTAAACCTTTCAGCAGCATCAGGAGATGAATTTCTGTCCGGATGATATTTTAGGGCCAAAGAGCGGTAAGCCTTTTTTATATGCTCTGATGAGGCCCCCGGATCAACTCCTAAGATTTGATAATAATTTTTTTCCTGCATTATAATCTATACTCTTTACTGCATCCATCATTAGGCAGTTTACATTTTTTTAATTTTTTTGTGTATTGTGTTCCGTAATCTAAAAAATGAGTCTAGCAGATTTCCCCTGGAGGGTCAAGGCGAGGTGTCTTTAAAGGAATTTAAAATAATTCTCTTATACTTAATATTATCCAATAGGCGGCATGGGAGGCGGGAATGGAAATGCTGCAGGTGGCAAAGAAAAAGTAGCAGGTCCGGGCATAGCAAAGGAAGGGTAAGATGGAAAGAAAAAGGAGGAGTTGAATTGAGGAATGAAAGGGATATTTATTGGGTTCCACCCTTGTCCTTGAAAACTATAATTAACAGGAGCAGGAACAGCCCATGATGGGATTTGATATGTATTTAAGGGGGCAAAAGCATTATTGTAGTTAAAATTATTATTGTAGTTCAAGTTAGGTTGTGGAGGATAGGGTATTGATTGAGTATATGATCCTGAGGGGAAGGAGGGGGCCATGGGAAAAAACGATTGCTCAAAAGGAATAAAGAAATTTGGTTCAAAAGAAAAAGGGAAAGGCATAACTTGATATTCTGAGGAGTAATGAGCTTGCCGACTGAGGGGTTCATTTCCATAAAGTGCGCTAGTTGCCGGAAATGGGGCGAAGGCTAGAGAATAAGGGAAAGTGACTGGATTCATCATTGGTATTATGCGGGTAAGTTCTTCCAAGCCGGATAAGTTAAAGAAATTATAATCGAAAAAATTATTTACTGAAGATAGCGGGTCTAAGAGCTGAGGTTGAAAAATATTTTGTTGATAGGCCGCGGCTTCGCGAATAATTTCTTCATCTAAAGCAGGTAACGAGCTAAGCACTGGCTGAGTTGCAGGAACTGTTGTCCGGGGAGGTCTCACCGGCTGAGTTACCTCTACTGTCTCAGCGCCTATGGAAAAGGGAAAGAGAAATAAAAAGATAAGTATAATGTATGAAATTTTTTTTGGCAAAATAGAGTCCTCTTTTGATTTTATGCTAAATGTATGCTGTTTAATTTATACTATAGTATCATAATAAAGACATTTAAGTCAAATAAAAATTTGGTGATCAAAACTCAACATTCAATCGAAGGATGTAATCAAGCAAAGGTGATTGAACATCAACCTCCAGCTCAGAATATCTATACTCATAGCGTAGAGTGGTATTTTCATATACCTCATAATTTGCCCCTAAACTCATTCTGTAGTCAAGTCCCGCCAGCTCATCAATGCTCTTTAAGCTACCAAAACTCTGATTTCCCGGGATATCATCTTTATAATCCTCGAATCTGGCGGCAACCTCTAGAGTCGGCAAAAGCTGATAGGCTGCTGAAAGAAAAAAGGCAGATTCCTCAGGATCTGCAGAAATCACTGCATTCTCCTGATCCTCTCCATCTTCATTCTGAGCAGCATTATCTGGGAGAAAGACCTTTTCTCTGGCTAGAGCAAAAATATATTCCGCATCAAAGGTAATATTCCGAAAATTAAAAGACAGGCTTGCCCCTAAAGAGTTATGACGATTATCTTGTCCTTGCTCTGAATCAAAAGAAAGGGTCAGGGTAAGTAGATCTTTTTGGGTGAAGGATGCATTGATTATGTAATTACCAAGGTCATTTTCAGACTCGGCATCAGTAAATAAAGCCCCTTTATTTGAATAAACAGTGAAAGAAAACCCTAATCCCACGATATCATTTGGCAGATAGCTTA
>JAUWIR010000228.1 GCA_030605265.1 Pseudomonadota bacterium
TATCAAGCTAAACGCACTGATTATTGCTAGGACTCTTTGGCGTATCGTTTTTATTTATGTCCATCTATCTTACTGTAAAAAATGACAAAAAGCATCTCCCATGCAAGCCAGTGATTTATGGAAATCCTACACATTTAGTTTTAATTCAGTTACGCGCTTCACAGGAAAGTACCTAACCCGGTTCTGATAGCGGCCCTCCCCCCCCTTTTTTTATTTAATTAATATATTCTACTTTAAAAAATCATCAATCTTCATTATTTCTTATATTATTCTATGACTAAGCATCGTGGATCAGTTGCCTTTAAATCTAAAATATATCCCTTTTTAATAACCACGCCCTTTTCTGAATCTTTTACCGAAATTTCAAAATTCTGTCCAGCAGGCTTCCCCCATAATAAAACCGAATTACGCCATTTTCCGCGATCCGCATCAAACTGTCTTAAGGTGGTGGCCTCTCCGGATAAATGTTCAATTAACTGAAATGATCTAGCATATCCCGCAGAAGTATTCCCAATGATATTTAATCCGGGATATAGCAATATGTCATCTTCCGTATGCAGTAAGCCCTTATATTTTATCCCCCTTTTCTGATGTGTATAGGCTATATATCCTCTTCCATCTTCTAAAAGAAATTCGGAATTTTTATTTTGCCATTCCCCCTCTTCAGAATCAAAGTGAAGGCAATCAATAATTACGCCGGCGTAATACCACTGAGTAATTAAATCGGATACATAGGGATAGGTTGGATACATTTGAATGGGAAAACTAAAAATATTCAACCCTTCTGACAATTCAATTACATATTCCTCATCTTTTTCATGGTTGATCATGTTTGGATCTAATTCTATCGTTTTCTGAGCTTCTGAGGATACTTCAAAATTTTCGAAACATACCTCATAATCTCTTTCATAATTTACAGCCACTACTTTATAGGTACCAGACGGTAATCTACAAGAGCTGTCGGCCAATCTGCCATTAGGGTCTGTTTGTAGTCGAGTATATTCACCAATAGGTTTCCATTTACCTTCATATTCCTGATAAAAAAACAACTGAACATGTGAACCCTTATCTTTTTCTACTGTTACATCAATTTTGGCCCCCCGGTCAGTAAGCAAAATATTTATATTTTTTGATAAATCAGGGTATCTATAATCTACAGTTATGGGATCTCCATCTGCCAAATTAAAGACAGTCGCCGTTGGATCGCTTGTCCAAAAAGTTGGAACATAATTGGGATCAAATACTCTCAATTTATATGTGCCTTCAGGTAAACCGGAGATAGTGTATTCTCCTTCAACATTGGGGATAAAATTTCTCTCAGTCAAATAATACTCTTGTAATTCTATGGAATAAAGACTAATTTTCCCAAATGTCGAGGGTGTATAAAGATTTTCTCTGGTTACCTTTCCTTGAATCACTCCCTTATGGTGAAGAAGAAAATCATAACTTGTTTTATCAGGGATAATTGTACCCTCTGAAGAAATTGAAATTAGAGTAGCTTCTTTAGCTTTTGGCAATTCCATTCTCATTTCCTCATCATTATAGACTGTTTTAGTACAATTCGAGTCATAATAAGCCGGAGCAAAATAACTTTCACTATTATCTTTAGCCATCAATAGGTAATCTCCAGCCGGTAGTCCTGTGAGAAAATAGTTTCCCGTCTCTGATTTAACCATAGAAAAAGGCTGTAAATCTCGTTCTTTTATTTTTCCGGTTCCCTCATCTATGGTGGCTCTATAGGCATAAATATCTATTCCGGACAATAGATTTTTATTATCATTGGCAGCTTTCACTTTTCCTTCAATAGTAACACCTACCTCATCCCATTGAAAATCAATACGGATATTTGGATCAACTGCAGGATCAATAAAAATAGAACCGGCTGATTCAAAGGAAAAAGCGCCCTCAGGGTCAGGCTGCATATAAGCAGATTCCTTATAATATTTTGTTAATAATCTTTTTTTCAATGGGTCTGCCGTTATATAACTTCCATCTTTAATCCTTTGCCCTAATATTCCGGGCCTATGTTGATCGACAATCATCAATTTATATTCTCCTTTAGGAATACCTACTATCCTATACTTCCAGGGGTCAGAATTGGTGTCAATATATACATTATCACTCAATACGTGTAACTTACTTTTAACATCAATTAATTGTACTTGAAAAAAAGGAGAATTACTTATTTCCGGATCTTCCCTATATTGAATGATGTCTCTGAAAAGTTTTTCAAGGTCCCTGGGTATCCCTTTTATTTCGCCTTTTATAAGAGCACCATCTTTTAATGTAAAATTATACGGCCCTACCAGTTGATTAGAACCTGTTATGGTTATTGCTTCTGCTTCATTCAAATATAAGCTGTTCGGATAATAAATTTGTATGTAATTACTTTCTTCCTTTGCGGAGCTTGCCTCCAAAACATATCTGCCCGGGGGAAGCCCAGTAATTTCATAATATCCTTCAGGAAGGTAATCATGCTCAGAATCAGCAGTATATGTATGGACCATTTCTTTATCATTAAATGTACAATCATTTAGAAAAGAGCTGCCGCTTGATAAATACAGTGCGCGAATTTTAATATTGGATAAAGGATTTCCGTCCTTATCTGTAACACATCCCTGTATCCGCCCACCTTTCTGCAAGGCAAAATCAACATACTGAACCACATTCTTTTCTGAAATAGTAACTGCCGAGGCAAGGTCCCTATATTGAACATTGCCATTTTCATTATAATATTCCCAAGAATAGTGATGAATCCGGTTCGGATCTACATCTTCAACAAAAAGTTGCCAATCAAGGGAATCCTGCGTATCAAGACTAAACCAAGTATCAAAAGGGAGGTCCATAGGCATAAATTTTATTTCATAATATCCATTTGGATCAGTAACGGCAGAGCGTTGGCCATAATCGTACCCCTTTAAAGATGCAGTTACCTGAATATTATCCAAGGGCTCATCGGAAATTTCATCCTTAATTTTCCCTATTATCTTGGGAAATCGATTCAACCTGATAATAATCTCATACTCCTGCTCATCCTCTAGATCTCCAAGGTTGATAGGTTCAGCATCTTTATAAAAGTAAGCGCCAGATCCATCAGACCAAAAGGTTGGGAAATATCTATCGGAGGGATCAATTACTTGTACAATGACATCACCTTGCGCATTAGGATCGAACCCTCCGAGAAAAAAGCTCATATTAGGATCGTTACCACAATGGTCAAAGTAAACCATAGTAATTTTCTCCCAGGGAGGATAGGTATCATAATTAAGGTCATGGATATAGTATCGCAAGGGAGGTTGGAAACCAGGATTAGGGTAAAAACAATTATATGAATCAGGATCAAATATTTGTAAACACAGGCGAGAAGCTTGACTCGGATCTAAAGGATCTCCATTGGGGTCTAAAATCCTTCCTTTTATGGATTTTCCTTTTTTAATAGAAATATCCTTCCCGGGTATAAGAGCCATGTCGTCATCCCAGCAATCCTGATTCATATATAATTCTTCCCACGACGCAGGAAAATCCTCCAACTCAAAGCCTGTTGGTAGATCAGAATTCAATCCTTTAATTTTATTTGGATCGATAATAATGAGATCCTGCGCATTATAATAGGATTTAACATACCCTTTTGGATGCCCGTCAGCAACAATATAATAGTTACCGGGAGAAAGGCCGCGAATCACATAATGCCCAAAATTAGTATCAGAAAAAAATCTTGTATCCCTTTTGTTTTCATCTAAAATTTTAACTCTAATGGATTCGTTTTCTAAATCTTGGCCATCTGGTAATATCAACTTTCCTGTAATCGTATACCCTCTTTCAAGTACGATTTTCAACCAAGGTTTTCCCTGATACATGTATATATGCTTTGATTTATTATCTTCATCTTCAAACCAGATTAAATTATTTGGGTCCAGCTCACGCTTCCTACTATACCATTGATCCTGATAAACATACTCCATATCTATATCTATATCTATATCCTGTAAGTCTAATCTAAACAAAGGGAAAATACGAAGTGCATATTTTACCCCTTTCTCCAATTCAGCCGTGGTTGAATAGCCAAGAACAGGAGGAACCGGCCCTACACCTAAGGTATATTTATCAGGACCTGTAATAGAGAAAGTTTTCCAATCAACTATTCTCTCTCTAGGATCTATATTAGGATCACCTGCTGATATATTAGGATCATATTCATAAAAAACGAATTGACACAACTCAGTAAATCTATTGGTAGCAGTATCGACTACCGGCCTAAGGTCCGGCCAAGAGGCCATCCAGTTAAAATATAAGTGGAATGTCTCTCCAACAGCGGTTTGCGGTACACATAAAAATCCCACTAAAAAACAAATAATTATTAAAGAGAAAAGCTTATACAGGTTCCGCTCTTTTTTCATCTTCGCCTCCTTATTCTTACTCAACTGTAAGTTTTTTGTCTTAATAAAAAAGTAGAAAGCAAAAATGGGGATGTCTTTTTTATATGCGGAAAAAGAAGTAATAGTGAAAGGGGAAGCAAGCCCTGACCATAAAGGTGCGGATTATCTGATTTGGTTGAGAACAGAAGACCTTGCATTTTCATTTTCTTTAAATTTCAGGCTAGTTAACGCGACTAATTATTGATTAAAAGATTTCACATATGGCAATCAATTTGTTATAAATTATAATTAACTGGGTGCGTATTGTCAAGTTTTAAAAAATTTCACCTTTGCTTTATTCGGCTACCAACTTAAGCCGGGACAGTACAATTTGATTGTCTCAATTTTAAGACTTTCCATAAATAAGGCTAATGCCCATAATGGTTGGAAAGGCTTAATTCCTTAATTTTACTGGGTGTCCCGCCTTACGTCGGTAGCCCTTTATTCAATGAAGGGAATATCCTCATAGCAGATGCCAGGTACTATGATCTAAAAATTGATTTCCCTATTTACCGACTTGTAGTAATCAAATAAAGGCTTTCATAGAACAGCAAATAATCTTGAAATTTTTACTTTAATTTTGTATCATTTATTTAGTTATATTATCCTTTTTGCCAGGGTAGGGGCATGTTTGTCTCATTTATATAGACTGATCACTCTTCCCGGCATTGCGCCAGCCTGAGCCGAGAGGGGAGGTTTCTCATCCTTACTGAGATAAGTATAACCTAGGCTGATTTTGAGAAGGAGGTGATGTTTATAACCATCAGTTTTCGTCCAAAGCACTTAAATTTTTTGCACAGTTGATTTAAAGAGAGAAAAAGAGGGTTTTTATGGACAATAAAAATTATAGTCATTTTAAAATTTTTTTTCTGGTTGTCTTCATTACGGGTTTAGCATTTTTCCAGATTCAAAGCCCCTCACGGGTGAGCGCCTATTGGCATCCACTTCCACCATATAATACGCTTTGGCCTCTCTGGTCTCCGATACTTTCTCCGGTTGATTCGCTAACCGCTCTTCCCTTACCCATCGTAAGCGAGCTGACTCCAAATACAGTGCTGCCCATACAACCAGGGTTGACTTGGGACCCACGAGAAGCAAATCCATGGCTTCTCTATAACAGTCCTTATGGACTTTGTTATTATGATCCTCTAATCGGTATCGATCTCTGGCCGCCAAGCTCTCTTCTCGACCCTCTCACCGGACTAGCGGCACCCATCGACTTTCTTTTATTGAAAACCAATTATACGGCCCTTGCTCCCACCAGTACTTCCTGGCTTACAGCTGCTGTTCCACTGGCTAACTTATTCTTCTTTAATACCTATCCATCTATTTTCGTAGCCTCTACCCCTGCCTTCTCTGCCTTTCTGACCCCCGCTCAATTGTTGGGGCTATAGTAATCAGGCGCTCCGGAAGCTTATACTGGAAAATTATTTGTTTATTTTAGCAAAATGAATTTGAAAAAATCTAAAAACAAAAAATGAAAGGAGCCATTATGCATCGCAAAAGAATAAGGGGGGGGATTTTTTGTATGGTCCTTCTTTTAGGAGTAGTGAGTATTCTCTTTTCAGCAATCACTGAAGCACAAACCTGGACCCCGCTGCCTCCGTATAATACCCTCTGGCCTTTATGGAGTTCAACCTTATCTCCTGCGGACCCGGTTACAGGGCTACCCATTCCCCTCGTTTCCAACTTAAGCTCCAGCACTGTCTTACCGGTCCAACCTTGTTTAACTTGGGACCCCAGCCGGCTTTATCCATTTTTACTCTATAATTCTCCGGTTGGATTAGTTTACTATGATCCAGTCCAGGGTGTAAACTTATGGCCTCCCAACTATTTAATTGATCAGACTACCGGACTGCCTCAACCAATTTATCTGGCATCAACGTATTCATACTATACCCCGACTGCTGCGGATTGGTTATTGAACAACGTTCAGACAGCGAATTTGAGTTATATTTCCACTTACCCCACTTTCGCCCTTCAAGCCAACCCGATCGTACTTCCTCCTGTTCTCACTTCAGCTTTACCAGGATTAAGCACGGCCTTGATAAATCTAGTCTCCCCCCCTCCTGCTCTAACCAGTTTATTGAATGCAGGAAGTCTGATCTATTAATGGTGTAACCGTTCATGGATTCAAAGGTTCAGAAAAAAAGCAGGGCCACTTTTGGCCCTGCTTTTTGAGTATAACCTTTGAACCCTGAACTTTTGAACCCCGAACCGGTTACCTAAGTATATCTTTTCTTTAACTATATCCGGCACCCCCCTTAGCCATATGTTCTCGAGCCCTCAAGGCAGACAACAAAATTGCTGAAAGGAGAGGTTTTTCTTAATTTTTTCCGATCATACCTTTTGGAGCAATTATTCTAGTAGGTAAGTAAAATAGAAGAAAAGAAATTATGAAGAGGGAGGAAGTGCATTTGGTATGGCGGTTTTTGTCCCCTATTATAAATATGATATCTTCATAAGCTATGCCTGGGTTGATAACCAGCCGTCTCCCGGGGCGGAGGAAGGCTGGGTGTCGACTTTGGTGAAGGGATTAGAGGTCCTTCTGGCCCAGAAGCTGGGCAGAAGAGATTCTTTTTCCCTTTGGATGGATTATCGGCTGTCTCCCCATAAACCATTAACGCCTGAAATTTTGGAGGCTGTTGAGCATGCGGCTGTCCTGATAGTTATCCTGTCACCGGGATATCTTACTTCTCCGTGGTGTCAGAGAGAACGAA
>JAUWIR010000517.1 GCA_030605265.1 Pseudomonadota bacterium
AAAGAGAAAATAGTATGTTGTGGAAATATAATTATAAATGGCGTGAATTAGGGCCTGGATGGTGGTCTTCCTTGGCAAATTCAGTAATTGCACTTAGTTTTCTATCGGCCTGGCAACAATTCGGATTAAAAAGATATAAAGATATAGCTGGCAAAGCAATAAATGGTGTAATTCTGCCAATTGAGAAAGGAGGCTCTACTTTATGGCTGGATGAAAATAGTTGCTGGTTTTTTGAATACGCCCACAAAAACCTGACTAAGGATAACGGATATTATGTATTAAATGGATTTCTTGTTAGCCTCTTGACGGTTCGCCTCTATGCCGATGTAACCGGAAATGAAAAAATGCGTAAAATGTATCAATGTGGTCTGAATGGCCTAAAAAAAATGGTAAGTCAATTTTACAATAAAGAAATAACATGGACATATTACATGTTAAATCCTTTGACTCCGGAATCAACTCACTACTTTATATTTGAAATGATGCTATATGAATCACTATACAATTTAACCCACGAAGATTTTTATTTACAACAACTCGAAATATACAGAAACTTTTTTAAAGCAAATTATCCACTTGATATATACCAAGAGGATAATAACGAATATTTTTTATTCTCTTTGATCGGGCCTCCTAATCCTTATTGGTTAGATACATATCCTATTAGGATAGACTTTCTGGACGATCAAGGAGAAATAATCGAAACAAAAGAGGCAAAGTATCCGAGAGACAAAAACAAACATATTAAAGAAAAGGCATTTATATATGGTAAAGTGAAAAAAATTTTTAATAAATATAAAATATACTCATGTTATGGGAAAAGAGAACATCTTTTGTATGAAGACACCATTAAAAATGCCAATAGGCCATTGATCAATGGCGCTTGCATGCCTGAAAGTGTGAAATATAATTTAAGGTGTGCCTACGATGCAGTATGGAAAGACAATCAATCCGTTAAAATATTACCATCAATAATAACAGTACCCAAAAATAAAAATCATTATACTAATAATCAAGGGGTGCTAGTTTTTTCAGTATCCTCGCTCAATTTGCTAAAGTATAAACATATCGGGTTTGTAATAAATCCTTCAGAAAACTTGAGATCGATACGATTTTGCCTCCATGATATCGATGGGAATGTAACATGTAGATATTATGTAGAGCTACAAGCAAATGTTGATAATTTCATTCTTTTAGATTTATCAGGATTCAAAAATCACAATCTCAAATTTGATCTTATTAAACAAATCCATTTAATAATACCGACGAGTGATTTATTTCACATTAATGACTTTAACGTTACCATCAAGAAGTTTCTCGGATTTAGAAACAATGTAGAATTGTATAATTTTGTAAGGAATGAAGAGTTTTTCTTTCCTGAGAAACCATTACCATTAGATTGATTATTACCTCCCACAATTTTATGACAAAACTTCAAGTTCAAGTTATTATTGCCCGAGACATAAAGCAATATCGGAGGGTTGTCACAAAGCTCATATAAAGCAGTTGAAAAATCTGTATCAACAGGCAGGTATCCCTAAATTGCGATACAGGACAAATAAATTCCAGAAAGGTTTAAAGCAAGTTAATCATGAATAGAAAAGTTTGTGTCCTGACATCGGTTCATCAGCCCTTTGATGTCCGCATCTTCCACAAACAGGCCAAGACCTTGTCGAAGGCGGGATATGATGTAACCCTTATTGCACAGCATAAGCAAAATGAAACAATGGATGGTGTGAAGATTATCGGTCTGCCTAAACACCATAGCAGATTCGATAGAATGACAAGAACAAGCTTTGGGATTTTTAGATTGGCCTTGAAACAAAAAGCGGATATCTATCACTTCCATGACCCTGAATTAATACCGATTGGGATAATATTAAAATTATTAGGTAAGAAAGTAATCTACGATGTTCATGAGGATTTGCCTAAGCAGATACTATCAAAATACTACATTCCATCCTGGCAGAGAAAACCTTTAGCTGCCTTTTTCAAACTCGCTGAGCTGTCAGCCTCAAAGGTATTTGATTATATAATTACAGCCACAGATAGCATCCAGGAAAAATTTAATAAACCCGGAAAGGTAATTGTTATTAGAAATTTTCCCATATTAGATATTAAAAAAAATATTGATACAAGTCATAAGGGTTTGAGCAATAATTTAAAGCTGATCTATGCGGGAGGATTAACTGAAGTTAGGGGTATTGCGCAGATTGTGCTGGCACTTGAATATGTGAATAATAATGTAGAATTGATATTATTGGGTGAGTTTGCTCCAAAGGAATATGTCAATAAAGTAAGAAGGCTAAAAGGATTCGGGAAAGTAAGGTATTTGGGCAAAGTACCGTTTGAAGAAGTGCCCAAATATTATTCATCAGCAGATATAGGAATTGTTTGTTTTCTGCCTGAACGAAATCACATTAAGGCTATGCCCAATAAACTTTTTGAATATATGGCTGCGGGGCTCCCGGTAATTGCCTCTGACTTTCCGTTGTGGAAAAAGATCATTGATGATGCCGGCTGCGGGATATGCATAGACCCCACCGATCCTAGAAAGATAGCAGAGGCAATCTTATTTTTATCCAATAATCCACAACTCAGAAAACAGATGGGTGAAAATGGACGGAAGGCTGTACTGGAGAAGTATAATTGGGAAAGAGAATCTAAAAAGCTATTAACAGTTTACGAGAAGCTGAGTTAGAAAGCGCCTGAGCTTTTCCGATATATGGCTTGTAACTACTCAGTTTGTCAGGTTCACTGATCACGGTTCAAGGTTTCCCGATGAAATCGTGATTGGTTGCCTTATCTTCATACTGGTCCCCGCCTGCCATCTGGCGGGCAGGTATGTTCATCGTTTTCTAACCCCTGGCCCAGACCTGGCTTAGCAGTCCTTTTCATAGAATCCCTAGGCGTAGTGTTCAGAAGAACCGTTTTAAAGCGCACGTTACGTCGCACCAGGGCAGGCTTGAACCCTCGTAAAAAGTCACATTTCCCCTCCCCTGGTGGGAGGGGATAAAGGGGAGGGGTAACATTACCTGTTGTAATATCATTGATTTTCACCCTCACCCCAACCCTCTCCCATCAAGGGAGAGGGGGCAGTTTCGACTTTTTATGGGGTCATCAACCTTGAACCGTGCCCCCCTGAACTTTGCACCTGAATAGTAACTATGGCTTTACATGAAGATCTTGGATTTACTATCTTTTTAGGGAGCTGAAGTTTTGGATATAGGAAAGATAAGAAAGCTTGTCGTAGAGGGAAGGTATGTGTACTCAAAGCATGCTGAAAGGGAACGAGAGCTTGATATGATCTATACCTGGGAATTGGAGGATGCTCTCAGAAACGGTGAGATTATCGAAGATTATACCGATGACCCTAGAGGGGCGAGCTGTTTAGTTTTGGGATTTTGTGGCCCAAAACCCATTCATGCAGTATGTACCATAAAAGTAGAGCCAGAAGAATTGTTGCTTATCACTGTTTACGATCCATCCAAACGGCCCGATAAATGGACTGAAAATTACAGAGAAAGGAGGTAACTTATATGTCCAGTATCTATCATAAATGTCACTTTTGTGGAGGTGAGGTTTTAGAAAAGAGGATCACAGTGGACTACCGCTGGGGGAAAGATCTGATTGCCCTAATTGAGAATGTCCCAACTGGAGTCTGCCAAGTTTGCGGAGAGCAATACCATAAGGCAGAAATTGTAAAGGAGATGGAGAGGCTGGCACATTCGA
>JAUWIR010000252.1 GCA_030605265.1 Pseudomonadota bacterium
CAATTTGGTGGAGTCGAAAAATTCAGGATTGAGCTTCGAACGGCCCTTCAAGCTATATAATACTCTGAAACCCTTTATTTACAAAATCATAAGCGTTTATGGATTAATTTTAGAGCAACATTTAAGTGTTTCGCTCTCCCCTCCGGGGGCTTTTGTCAATGATACCACTAACTGTAACCATAGTCATTATCTATGGATTAATCGGTTTTTTGGGCAAGGATTTTGATATGCCGGTGGCTGTTCTCTCCTCCCTTACCCTGGGGCTTTCCATAGATTTTGCCATTCATTTTATTGAGAGGGCCAAACTTATGAATGCTGATTACGGCAATTGGCTTAAAACCCATTTTCGCATGTTTCAGGAACCGGCAAGGGCCATCTATCGCAATGCCCTGGTGATTGGTATAGGCTTTTTACCTTTGCTGGTAGCGCCTTTAATCCCCTATAAAACAGTGGGATTTTTCATGAGTTTAATTATGCTCACCTCAAGTCTGGTCACTATGCTGGTTCTGCCCTCTGCGATAAATATCATGCAGGAGTTCCTCCTGGGGACCAGGCTGAAAGTGAACTATCATAATGGGGTTTATTTTGGTTTAGCTGTGGCCACCGTGTTTGGCACAGCTTATTTTATTCAACAATATAAGATGCTGAGCAAATCAACCATTGCCTGGATTGTGATTGGTTTTAGTATTATTAGCATTGTTATGTGCCAGCTTTTTACTAAAGGGAGAGGGGGAAAATAAAAAATGTTCTGCCACAAAGACACAAAGAAAAAAAATTACAGGAAGTAAAGAGAATGATCGTGCCTAGTGCCTTAATGACAAAAAAAATTTGATAGGATAACAGGATAAACATGATCAAAATCCAGTTAATCAAAATGATTTATCACAACCTAAGGGAGGTTATATGGAATATAGAAAATTGAAAGAACAAATTATTGTATATGCATATTGTTAACAATAAGATGAGGTGGGCTTGATATTTAATTTTGGAGAAAAAAAATTGAGATCAAGCGTAAACTCAAAGTGTTATTGTAAATGATAGACAGGATTAAAAATTATCTTGTCAATCCTGTTATCCTGTCTAAAATTGTTCTTGGAGTGAGAAGAATGATCAAAAAAAGGATTTTCAAGTTTTTTTCTATAAGCCTGTTTCTTTTTTTATTTTTCGATATGTTTTTAATACATACCATAAGTCTAAAAGAAGCCGGAGCAGCCGGCCTTTCAGTTGAGGAAATAATTACCAAGGCTAATTTGGCGGCCTACTACCAGGGAAAAGACGGAAGAGCGCGGGTATCTATGACGATTACTGACCGGCAGGGAAGAGAACGTTTTCGAAAATTTACTATTTTACGCATGGACCTTGTTGAGGGAGGTGAACAAAAGTACTATGTTTTTTTTATGGATCCCCCTGATGTAAGAAATACTGTCTTCATGGTCTGGAAGAACCCTAAAAGGGATGATGATCGGTGGTTATATTTACCTGCACTTGATCTGGTGAGCCGGATTGCTGCAGGGGACAAGCGGTCAAGTTTTGTAGGCTCACACTTTCTGTATGAAGATATTTCAGGAAGGGACCCTGCTGAAGACCATCACCAATTGCTTGAGGAAACAGATCGATATTTTATCTTAAAAAGTACCCCCAAAAAATCGAAAGCAGTTAAATTTTCCTCCTATCTTCTCTGGATTGACCGGACTAATTTCATGCCCATGAAGGCGGAATACTTTGATAAAAATAATGAAAAGTATCGGATCATCAGGGCCCTAAAAGTGGAAACTATTCAAGGCCACCCCACTATCGCCCAATCTGAAGCACAAAATCTTCAAACAGGAGGAAAAACAAATACTGATTTTTCCCAAATTAAGTACGATCTGGGCCTGACTGATGATATTTTTACAGAGCGATATCTTCGGCGCCCCCCCAGGCAATGGATAAAATAAATGAAAAGAAAATTAGGCATCCTTCATTTCTCAGTTTACACTTTTTTATTTCACCATGAAGGACATGAAGAGCATGAAGAGCATGAAGATTTTTTTTATTCCTTCTTTTCCTTCATTCTTTCGATCCTTTCGATCCTTTCTTTTTTTCTATTGACCTCGCCTCATTTTGCTTGGGCCCGGGACACCTTTCCTGTATACGGCTTTATTGAATACAGCGCAGGGTCTTTCCTTAATCCGGCGGAAAATATGGAGAACCATTTCCCTCTGAATGAAACCAGGGCCCAATTTCAGTGGGACCCAATAGCTTCAAATAAGGGTGAAGTTCATTTGAATGCAGAGCTTCTGCAAGATGAAATTCTTCATGAATCATCTATTAACCTTCGGGAGGCCTACCTTTACTTATTCCCCTCCTCCTCCCTGGAGATAAAAGCCGGCAGGCAGGTCCTCACTTGGGGCGTGGGGGATTTTATCTTTATCAATGATCTTTTCCCCAAAAACTGGCAATCCTTTTTCATTGGTCGAGAGGATGCTTATTTAAAAGACCCGTCAACCAGTATTAAAATCAGCTGGTTTCCCAAGCCGGCCTTTCTTGACTTAGTGTGGACACCGATATTTACTCCGGACACTTACATATCCGGTGAGCGATTATCTTTTTTTGATACTCGTACGAAAAACATAGAGGGTGGGAGCGGCCTTTCCATCCTGAGGGCCAAAGAACCTGAATTGAAAATAGAAAATTCAGAACTTGCCCTTCGCCTGTGGAAAAATATCCAAAGCACTGAACTTGCCCTTTATAGTTACTATGGATTTTATAAAAGGCCTCTTGGCTTGGAAAAAACCCTGGGAAGGAAAAGTTATACTCAAAAACTCATTTTTCCCAAATTAACTGTTTCAGGGGCAATTATAAGGGGAAATCTCTTAAAGGGCATTGGCAAAATGGAGGCAGGGTATTATCATTCACTTGATGATCAAAAGGGAGATGATCCGATGATTGAAAACAGCGACCTCAAAGGGTTACTCGGCTACCAAAAAGAATTAATGAAGGACCTGACCATAAGCCTTCAATATCACTTTGAGTACATGCTGTACTATGATGATTATGTGGGGTCCTTTTCCCTTCAAGATGAAGAGATAGAAAAAGATGAAGTGCGTCATCTTATCACCACTAGGGTGACCAAGCTCCTGAAAATGCAAACCATCAACCTTTCCCTATTCGCCTTTTTCTCCCCCTCTGATGAAGATGGCTATTTACTGCCCTCCTTTTCCTACCAATGGACAGACCAGATCAATATTACCTGCGGGGGGAATATCTTTTTTGGGGAAAAAGAGCATACCTTCTTTGGTATGTTCCGGCATGACAGCAATGTGTATGCTCGTTTGCGGTATGGGTATTAAATGTGGGTCTTAGGTGTGGGAATTTAAATTAAGCTGTTAAGCTGATGAGCTGAACAGATTAAATGAAAATTCTCATACGATCAAGTCGAAAGATAGTTTAGGCAGCCCTGATGAATTAGCAAAACCTGAAGCTGTAAAATTCTTTGCCAAAGCTATGTTGAATCCAAAAATTGTTAAAGGGGCAATGTGTCACGGACTTTGGATTCTAACCCCGGTACCGGAGCTTTTACGGGGCAGACGAATGATTTGTCATCCAGTGGTATTAGCGGATATTCATAATGCCGGGGCCATTTTTGTTCCTGATACATCACATGTAGTTGTTGACGGCGATTTAGTAACAGCCCGTTCATTTGCAGATCATGAAAAATATTTTACTACTATTGTCGATATAACCTTATCCAGAGCAAAACAGAGACAGATTGAGCAGCAATCGTATACTTCCTCTCAATCTAAAAATAAACGTGTTCACATAGTCTTAAGCAGTTTGGGTTTCTGGGGTGAAGAGCTTATTGCACCAAAGGAAGAGTTTGATAAAGCAGGAATTACCTTACATAATCTTCTATGGCAAGCATATAATACAAATAAACTCATTGCTGCCGAATGTTATGGAATTGCCACACTTGCTTATGCAAGAAATAGGAATAATTCTCAAAAGATGCATTCATTAATCTATGGTAAAAAAGTTACCGGCCATCCATTAGCTTATGACTATACCACTGCCTATGGTTATGCCAATGTAACCTCTACCTATGAATTTATTGGGCCGCCAATTCCTATGGAATTTATCTTACGGGATGCTGTAGGTCCGGACGGGGAATTTATTGGAAATATTGATCAACCTGCCTCGGTAGTATTTGATTATCCTTTTATCACCGCCCGGTCAGTGGCCTCTTCAAAAAAATGCGGTCAAAAAATTGTCCGGGACTTATTTTCAAATGAGAGATGGTTGTATTGGTACGGGATTACCTGGTGCAGTTGGATTGAGTATGGCAGATCCATCAAAAACAACAATTGGTTTTACAGGTGACGGCGGTGGTCTCTTTACCTTCCAAGTACTATGGACAGCGGCACATAATAAGCTTAATGTAAAATTTATTGTTTGGAATAATCAATCTTACCAAATATTAAAGATAAATTTGCTTCAATATCGACAAGAGCAACAAATCATTAATGAAAAAATGCCTGAATTTTTTTCTATTAATGATCCGGATATTAAATACTTTCAATTAGCTCAAGCCCTAGGCGTGCAAGCATTAAGGATCAGCAAACCACAATGTTTTCTTGTAACGGCCCTTTTTTATTAGATGTCATTATTTCAGATAGACCATTGAATCCGGTTATCTGACTTAACCATGTGCCAAGAAATGGGGACGACTAACTCTTTGATGAATGCTTCGTGGTTATTTCAGCCATAATCCATCCTACAATATGAAGCTCGCTCTAAAAAAAAGGGTGAACAGGATTTTTATTTAATTTCTTATCCTGTCCACCCTATAAATTTTCTATCTTATCGCAAGCCTGAGAAGTGCACGGCATTCACCCTTTCAAGGTTTTCAGCCAGATCCTGTGTCCATAATGAATGGGCCGGGTCTTTGGCCGATAGTGCTTTCGAAGGTGAGTATGAAAGCTATCAGTCTAAGGCGGGACACTCTAGAAAATGAATCTCGCAAATCCCAAAGATCGCCAAAAATATGAATGAAAACCAAGGCATCCTTCATAAAGAACGAAAAGTAATTAACACTTATGACTTTTTATTTTTTTATTTACTATACAAGGGCATGAAGGAAAAGAAGGAATAAAAAAATCTTAAAGGACTTGGATCAGGATTGCTTGAAACAGTTACCTATCTAAACTTATAGGGCTGAAATTGGGATGTTTGTTGAATTTCGGTGGGGCTTTAATGAAAAATGGCCTTACCCTTATCGATAATGGACTTGAAGAGATCAAGTAAGAAGTCTTTGCGCTCTTTGCGCCTTGGCGAGAAATAAAAAAGTCGAACAATGCCTGCACTTGACTGAAAGACAAAAGGGCTCAAAAAGCAAATAATTATCATTCGTTTCATTTTCATCCACCTTTACCTGTTTCAATAATGTACTATTTCTTGGAGATACCGGATAGGTAAAATTTTCTATTGAACCCTTTTAATACATGTATCATGATAAATTATAGGACAACGCAATTTTCCCCCTTAACATTTTTCCTCACCCATATGCTTTCCTTTCCCCAAATCCTTTTTCCAATTGTATAAATAATAGACAAAAGGATTGTAAATTGATTAGCAATACATCACTCGCATTTGCTATCTATCATTGGCAACCCCTTTTAAATGCAGGAAATGTCATAGATCCGGCTTAAGGTATAACTCTTGCAAATTGTATAATAGAAAAACATTGAACGCGGTAATCTTGTCCTGAAATTGTTATACAGAGGAGTTTTACGATGACCAAATACTTCTATAACAATTTTACCTTAAAGGAAAGACTCCTTTTTTTTATTAACTCTGTTCTAATTTTCGCTTTTTTTGTGTTTTTTAGCAATAATATAATTTATCCTTGGAATTACTATCCCATTATTTTTTTAACCGCTATATGCCAGGTAATTTTAACTTTGGTAGATTATTATAATTTAAAATTTCACATTTCAACTCTTCAGAATATCATACAATTCATTATTTCTTTTATCTGTCTTTCTTTCATTGTTATTTTACTATCCTTGCTTTCTAAAATATTTATTTCTCCCTCTATTTATTTTTTTGCCTTGCTTATTATATTATTCTCCTTTCTTATAAGAAGTATTTATTATTCCTTTATTGATCATTTTGATCTGTATGAAAAAATTGTTATTATAGGAAACCAAACGCATAATAGCACCAATTTTGCAAAAAGTGTGATTTTAAAAAATTCTCATATTTATAAACTATTAAACATAACCGAGGCAACAGAAGATCTTGATAAAGATAATTCTATCATTAATAATTTTAAAAAGAATAAGGTAAAAAAAATTGTTTTAGCCCTGGATGATCGAAGAGGACAGTTTCCTTCCCGTTTCCTTTTAAATGCGAAGATGCAGGGAATTGATATAATTGATTTTAATGATCTTTACGAAGAAGTAACCGGTAAAATCGCTATTGAAAAAATTAGACCAAGTTATCTAATCTTTTCAGATGGATTCAAAGTAACCTTATTTAAAAAAATAATGAAAGGACTTTTTGATGTAGTATTTTCTTTGATTCTTTTAATCATTAGTCTGCCTATCCTCATTTTAACTGCTATCTTGATTAAAGTTGATTCAGAAGGACCTATTATCTATAAACAGCGTAGAGTAGGCAGACGGGGAAAAGAATTTCACCTGTATAAATTTCGTTCGATGTATCAAGATGCTGAGTCCAAATCCGGACCAGTGTGGGCAAG
>JAUWIR010000009.1 GCA_030605265.1 Pseudomonadota bacterium
AAAATAAACCAGAAAAGGATAATTAGATCATATTTATCAGTTAATGTCCAGATCTAAATAATTTTATTATACTAAAATTTATATATAGCTCGTAATAAGAATTTGTCCCGGCTTGCGTCGGTAGCCATAAATACAATTGAAATTTCTTCTTAACCAAAGACATATCAGCTTCCAAGGAAAAAATCCCATAAAGAAAGAGCTCTGAATTCCTGCAAGTATATGAGGTAAAGACGGCCTTTGCCCCCAATTCTTGTAACCGATTAGTACAAGCTTCCTCAATTTGCGGATGAATTAATATTTTTATCTGTATAAATCTCATAGGGTATTAGTCTCCATGAAAATTATATGACTTTTGTGAGGGAAAAATACATTCTTTTGCATAAGCAATGATCCAAGAGGAATATCTCCCAACTTGGCATATTTTTTCAATATATTGGTTAACTTCTTCGGTATCCTTGAGTAAATTATATCGCCGAAGTAATCCAGGTATGAGGATGGCGCATAAGAATGGTATATCATTATTTTTACAGGCTAAAATCCCCTTTTTATCGTCTATCATTACCAAATCAGCTTTAATCATGTTCCATAATTCCAAAATACTTTTCTCCCCTTCCCCTAACTTAGGAAGAACAATCCTCCCACAAGCCTTAGGCACAGAGAAGACAGATATTTTCCCTTGATAAACTAACCCTTCAATCTGTTTGGCATCTTTTGAAGGGGATACCTTCGATTTTAAAAAATGTGTACATTCCCTATAAACTTGCTCGGAAATAATTAAATTCACTACCTGCGTAAGCAGAGGCAATAAATCCTCCACTTTACTTAAATAAATTAAAGAGGAGCTATCGGCAACTATGGTTTGCATCCTTGTATCTATAAAAATATGGATATTGAATCCAAGTAACCGTTCATAGGTTCAAAAGAATCTAAAAAGCTAATTGCTCAGGTTAAATTTTTTCCTGAATATTACCGCCAATATGATATACTGATACGCTTTAAAGAGAAAGGAAATTCTGATGATTGCCCATTTGCCCGATTCACCTGAAAAAGAAATCCAGAAAAAAAATGTGGCCATAGTATTGGTTTCCCCTAAAAATCCCGGAAATGTGGGCGCTGTAGCACGGGCCATAAAAAACATGGGCTTTGAAGATTTAAGAATAGTGAATCCAGGGCCTGGAACTTGGCTTGATGCCATAAGGATGGCCTGTGGCGCTGAAAACTTGCTGGAAAAAGCGAAAATAAGTTCCTGCTTAAAAGAAACCTTAGAAGATATTCAATGGGTAATTGGCACTACTGCTCGAAAACGTCGATATCATAAAAATTTACTATCCCCCAGAGGCATGGCTGAAGATGTTGCTCAAATAAGTCAAAAAAATAAAATCGCCTTTCTTTTTGGATCTGAAAAATATGGGCTCTCTACAGAAGAGATAGGATATTGCCATCAAGTGGTTACTATCCCCACTCAAAAAAAATTTTCTTCATTAAATCTTTCCCAAGCTGTGATGATAATAACTTGGGAACTTTCACAAGTTAATTCTTCCTGGTTTCCACCACAAAAAAATTTGGCCACTCAAAAAGAGTTTCAAAATTTTTTTACCCAATTAGAAAAGGTGTTATTGGACATACAATTTCTCTCTGCCAATAACGCAAACCATATGATGTTCGTATTAAAAAATATCCTTCAGGAAAAAGCTCTCACCAGTAGAGAAATAAAAATCCTGCGAGGAATTATCCGGCAAACTCGCAGAGCCTTAAAACTTACTTCTGAATGTTAAAATCAAAAATTATTTTACCTAAAACTCTTCAAATAAATCAGGACTATGAACTAGAAGGAGAATGCTTTACAGCATTGCAGTATTGGAACCCCCACATAGGACAAATTATTACAGTTCAAGATATCAATACAATGATTTTTCGGGCCGGAATAAAATGTTTATCTTCGAAAAAAGCTCTTATTCATGTTTTTGAAAGGAGGAAATTTTTTAATAATAATGGATTTCAGATTATTCTTCACCAAGCATTGCCGGAAAAAGAGCGGATGGAATGGATTATTCAAAAAACCACCGAGCTTGGTGTTCATAGGATCATCCCCTTTAAATCAGAAAAATCGATTTCTTTAGAGGAAAGAGAAAAAAAACAAAAAAAAACTTGCCGCTGGCCATATATTGCTTTGCGAGCTTCTGAACAATGTAGAAGACAGGACATACCGGCAATCAGCCCCTTTTGCACCTTCCAAGAATCCTTAAAAGCGGCCAAAGATAGCCAAATAAAAATTATTTTATGGGCAAAAAATGAAAAAATACCCTCCCTAAAAAAATTTTTAGGCCAACAGATTAAAGATCATCAAATCTCTATCATGGTTGGTCCTGAAGGAGGGTTTACCCATGATGAAATACGTTTGGCATCAAAAGAAGGGTTCACTCCGGTTCAATTAGGCTCACGTATTTTAAGGACGGAAACTGCCTCAATCGCTATTCTGAGTATCCTTCAGTTTACCTTAGGAGATATGGGTTAATTTATTGTTTTAAAAAAGGTCTTACCATTTTTTTCATAACCCAATCATAACTTGGGGGAGAATCCGAATGAGCCATCTGCCCTAAGACATAAACAGATTCACCTTGACAATATTTATGTAAACGTTTTAGTAAATTTAGGGACCGCTCCTGAAATTCCTGATCAGTAAGATTATCGTCAAAACGATTTAAAAAATATTCCTTACAAAAATTCAAAAGAGTAATAATTTCCGGGTACCCCATAACCAAAAACCTCCTTTTAGAATATCACTCCACCTGGTCGTATCAACTGAATGGCCCGATTTTGTTAAAATAAGTAGCAAGAGTCATGCCGCATAACCTTAAAATAATTTCAAAGGTAACTTCTCTTTTATTTATAAGCTGGGAAGGGGGGTATTGAAAAGAAGGACGATGATTTTTTCTCTCTTATGTATAATGATCTGTATAAAAGATAGAATATTTATCCCTCCAGTGGTAATTTTTTTAACAGATAAAATTTTTACTATGAACTATCCTTTGACCATAAACCGAAGAGTTATAGTATAATGAACAATATAATTGTTTGACAATAAAGGAGGGGCAAACTATAATAACAAAACTCTTCTGAATAAATATTTAAATATCTATCAAGTTAATAGAAAAGGGACTGTTATGGAAAAAATTTGGGCGCCTTGGAGAATGGATTATATTCTTTCAAAAAAAAAAGCAATTGCGTCTTCTGCGAAAAGCCTCAACTGAATAAAAAGGGAAAAAATTATATATTATTCCGTGATACACTTGGTTTTATTATGATGAATATATTCCCATACAACAATGCTCATTTAATGATTGCCCCTTATCGACACGCAGCGAATCTTGAAGATTTGACATCGGAAGAATTAGCCCAAATGATGTTTCTTGTAAAAAAAAGTCTGGTAAGTCTAAAAAAAGCAATTAAGGCTGACGGATACAATATAGGGATAAACCTCGGGACAGTTGCAGGCGCCGGTATTGCTGATCATTTGCACATACATATCGTACCTCGCTGGCTTGGTGATACAAATTTTATGCCCATTTTAGCTGAAACAAAAGTGCTGCCTCAACATTTAGATAATACATTTGAAATCCTCCAGCCTTTTTTTCAACCCGAATAAATTTAGGAGGTAAAAAATATGCAAGTTTTGAAGACCTTACTCATTGTTTTTCTTATAATTTTTAGTATAAGCTTTGTTTTAAAAAATGATTGGATTGTAAAACAAAAATATGAAATCGAATACTATGGTTATCAAAGCCCCCCCATTCCCCTTGTTTTACTATTTTTAGGGAATATACTATTAGGAGCGTTGTTGATGGTTATCCCTACCTTTTTAAAAAATCAGCGCTTGAGACAAATAGTAAAAAATGAACGAAAAAAAATTGCTCAAATGGAAAAAGAATTAAGATCTTTACGAAATTTACCGATTACAGAAGAAAAAAATATAGAACAGGTAAGTCAAAAAACTTAAGCTGAATAAAAATGCAAAATATAATTTTTTACCTTGGGCTTTTATTATCATTAGGGTTAGGAATTATTCTCGGGATGATTTTCATGAAAAGATCAAAGATTCATGAAGAAAAAAAACCCGAGGATAAAAATACTTATATTCGCGGATTAAAATATATTATTTCAAATCAACCGGATAAGGCAATTGCTGAACTCATTAAAGCGGTTCAAGTCAACTCAAACACCATCGAAATCTACCAAGATTTAGGCAATTTATTTAGAGAACGGGGAGAAGTTGGACGAGCAATTCAAATTCATCAAAACCTCCTTTTACGCCCTTCACTGGATAACAAACTAAAATTTTCCTCTCTCATGGATTTGGGATTAGATTATCAAAAGGGAGGATTCATCGATCGAGCTATAAAAATATATCAAGAAGTCATCCAATCTGACTCCAATAATCTGCAAGCTTATCAAGCCTTAGAAAAATTATTTGAAAAGGAAAAAAATTGGGCAAAAGCCTATGAGACGGAAAAACAAATACAAAAATTTCCAAAGATAGGTGGAGATGTTCTTCGCTTGGCCCATTTAATTGTAGAAATTGGTAAAGAGTATGCTCAGAAAAATGATTATAGTCAAGCCGTCAAATATTTAAAAGAAGCCATTGCCTTAGACAAAAACTGCTTAGAAGCCTACACAGCCCTGGGAAATATCTATTTAGATCAAAATAAAATCGCTAAATCAATTAATTTATTTGAAAAAATTATTTTTTCAGAACAACAATTTCCCTTTTCCGTTTATAAAAGCCTGGAAAAAGCCTATTTACAAAAAGGAAAATATGAAAAAATTGAATCCATTTATCAAGAAGTATTAAAACTTCGCCCTCATGACATAAGAACTCGATATATTTTGGCAGACTATTATTATAAAAAAGGCTTACAATCTAAAGCAATTAACGAATTAAAAGAGGGATTAAAAACCTGCCCGGAATCACTAATACTACGCTCAGCATTAGCGGAAATGTTAGTACGGGAAAATCATCGGGATGAGGCCCTTAGTGAATATCAATATTTAATCGAACAGGTTAAAAAGAAAAGCAATTACTATTATTGTCAAAAATGTGGTTATCAATCCACCAATATACAATGGAAATGCCCACAATGTCAAGAATGGGATAGTTTTGTATTCAATCAGTCATAACTGCCGGCTATCCCTTTTTTAAAAGAAAATGACCCAAAAGAAATCTTCAACAAAACCCGCCATTTCTCCAATGATGCAACAATACCAAGAAATTAAACAGAAGCATCAAAAATCCATTCTCTTTTTCCGTTTAGGGGACTTTTATGAAATGTTTGGAGAAGATGCCAAAATTGCCTCAAAGATTCTCCAAATCACCCTCACCAGTAGAGATAAGAAAAAAGAAAATGCCATGCCTCTTTGCGGAATACCTTATCATGCTGCGGGAACTTACATTGCCCGACTTATTAAGGCAGGATATTCCGTAGCCATTTGTGAGCAAGTAGAAGACCCTAAAAACGCCAAAGGGATTGTTAAACGGGAAGTAATAAGAGTAATTACCCCCGGCACGGTCATAGATTCAAATGTATTGATGGGGAAAGAAAATAATTTTCTTGGGGCAATTGTAGTAGATGATGGTATAGGATTAGCCTTTGTTGATATTTCTACAGGAGAATTTTGGGTCACTGAGTACCTGGGCAGTGATTGGCCGGGTAAACTGGAAACTGAACTTTTCCGCAAATCCCCTAAGGAGATTGTCATTCCACCAGGGGAAACCGAAAAAAATCTTTGCCACTCTTTGAAAGCAAAATTCCCTATGCTTAACATAGAGTCTGTAAAAAAAGAACTCTATCAGAAAAATGCAGCCAAAAAATTCCTTCAAACTCATTTTAAGGCATATTCTCTCTCCAGCCTTGGATGCGAGAGTAATGAATTGGCAATTTTAGCCGCTTACGCAGCGCTCCTCTATCTGCAGGAAACGCAAAAGTGTGAATTGAAACATCTTTCAAGGCTTCGATTTTATAGTTTAGACGACTATATGATCATTGACGCAACAACTCAACAACACCTTGAACTTGTGTCCTCATGGCCGGGTATAAAAAGAAGCGGATCACTATTGCAGGTCCTTGATAAAACGGAAACCCCCATGGGTGGAAGAATGCTAAAACATTGGCTTTTGCACCCATTACTCAATATTGAAGACATCAATCAGCGATTGGATGCTGTAGAATATTTTGTAAAAAAACAAAATAGTAGAAAGCAGCTTATCGAATTACTAAAAAAAATATATGATCTTGAGCGCATCTGCGGAAAAATAGCCCTCTATTCCGCCTCTCCACAAGACCTTGTTTCTCTAAAAAACTCTTTAGAAAAACTTCCCCAATTAAAAGTACTTTTTAAAAAAGGGCTCCCCTCTTTACTCTCTTCCCTTATCGATTCTTTTGACGAGCTTCAGGATATCTACCAGTGGATTGATGAGTGCATTGTAGACGTGCCTCCGCCCCCTTCCGCTCAGGAGGCAGGAATTATAAAAACAGGATTTTCCCCGGAATTAGATGAATTACGGCAAATAGCCTTCGATGGTAAAACTTGGATCGCCCAACTGGAAAATAAGGAACGGCAAAAAACCGGGATCTCATCCCTTAAGATTAAATATAACAAAGTATTTGGTTTTTTTCTGGAAGTCACTCGACCTAATTTACCTTCTGTTCCAGCCAGTTATATTCGTAAGCAGACCATTGCGAATGGCGAGCGATTCATTACAGCTGAACTAAAAGAGTATGAAACAAAGGTATTAACTGCTCAGGAAAAAATACAACACTTGGAAAAATGTATTCTTCGTGAACTCCTGCAAAGGATTTGTGTGCAAATAAGCCGTCTTCAAGAAACATCTCATCGCTTGGCAACTTTGGATGTTCTTTGTGCCTTGGCTGAAATCGCCTCTTTGAACCGCTATGAAAAACCAATGATTAATGATGGTGATCGCATCCATATCAAAGAGGGACGTCATCCTGTAGTTGAGCAACTAGCTGAGAATGAGCGCTTTGTGCCTAATGATACGCTTCTTGATTGCGTGAAAAATCAATTACTTATAATTACCGGTCCTAATATGGCGGGAAAATCCACCTTTATTCGACAAACCGCCCTTATTACACTGATGGCCCAGATAGGAAGCTTTATTCCGGCAGATGAAGCTGTTATTGGGGTTGTGGATCGAATTTTCACTAGAGTCGGGGCTTCAGATAATCTCATCCAGGGGCAAAGCACCTTTATGGTAGAAATGAGTGAAACTGCTAAAATCTTGAATAATGCCACTAATCGAAGCCTTATTATTTTAGATGAAATAGGGCGAGGGACCAGTACCTATGATGGGATGAGCATTGCCTGGGCAGTTGCCGAGTATTTACATGGTCAAGAAATTGGAGCGAAAACCCTCTTTGCCACTCATTATCATGAATTAACAAGTCTTGCCGATTCATTAGAAAAGGCCCAAAACTACAATGTGCTGGTAAAAGAATTCAATGATGAGATAATTTTTTTGCGAAGAATTATAGCCGGCAGCGCTGACAGAAGTTATGGTATACAAGTAGCCAGGTTAGCTGGGGTCCCTTCACAAGTTATCCACCGCTCGAAAGAAATACTCGAATCATTGGAAAAAAAAGATAGATCTCTTCATCTTGAGAAAAAAAAATGCAGACCCCGACAACTCCCCCTCATTATCTCCCCGGAGGAATATATTATCACTGAATTAAAAGAGCGAAACTTTGCCAAGCTTTCTCCCAAGGAGGCCTTGAAAATAATTAAAAAATGGCAAAAGATTGCCCAAGAATAGATTACCGAAATAGCTTTCTTGCCAGAATAGTCATCATTACCCAAAACATTAACTGCCCAAAATAAACTTCAACAATGACTAGGGTCATCCCAAAAGCGCTTTTTGGACAAACATCTCCAAAGCCAAGGGTAGTCACCACAACCACACTAAAATAAAATCGCTCTACCAATTTGCCGAACCCTGCCAATTGAGAATTGGAGGCCATATCGGTAAAATAATAGAACCCTGTAAATAAACTAATGACAAAAAGCATCCATAAGATCCACCTGGCCACACTTGTCCCATAATTGCTGGTCAAGCCCCAGAACCAATACCAAATTTTTATCCCCTTGTTGGTAGCCATCATAGCTTTCCACTTACAATACTCAACACTTATTTGATCACTTTCCTCTGAAAAGGTCATTTCCTCCAGCTTGGCAATAAATTTTTTATAGGTCATATCAATTAAATGCTTGCTAAGCTTTTCAGCCTCCTCTATCTGACTATATAATAATCCTTGCTCCCTGGGGATCATTTTAAACTGACGAATAGCCAAATTAAAAGCTTCTCGGTGAAAATATACGTCCTCAGGATTATTAAGATAGCTTTCAACTGAACGAGCATATTCCATACTGGCTAATTCATGCCAATTTTTATTTTGAGAAACTATGTTATTTTCAGCACATCTTACAAAACACTCACCAGCCATAAAGTGATAATGCCCGGCACGTTCCCATTTTTTCCGAAGCAAGCACTCATTCTGGCTCTCATACCAATTAGCCAAATTTAAAAACATATTGCCGGCCTTTTCAAAATTCCTCAGACGTTTTTCCTGACGAGCAACTTCTTCAAAATGTTTGATTTCATCAGGGAGGACCGTACCCAACAAAGTCTGAGCAATATCATTTGGCTTGATTTCCGGTAGTGTTAAATCAGTGATTTTTCCATCCATACTTTAAAAAGAGAAGAATTATTTCCTACTAGTCATTCCATTTTGAAAAAAAGCCTTTTCCTGCTCTTGTTATCGGATACTTCCCATGAATACTTTTTATTGGATAATACTTTATGATAGGCTTTTGGAAATTGATATGCGGCAAAGGCAATACTAAGCCTTTTAAAATCCTTTAATTTTAACTAAATTTCTATTAAAGATAAAAAAAAGGTATATTGATAAATATTCTTACGATGAGGTTTGATCAAATTGATTTAAATTTAAAAATATGAATAAATTCAGTTATTAAGATACTCAAAATACGAAGTTTTCGTAAGGGCTGACGATAAAATTAGAGGGATATCTTTTTTTATTTTTTTTTCATTTCAATATATATTTACGATATGGGGACAATAGAAAAACCCAACATATTACTGATTGACAGCGACCCGGAATCAAGGGAAGGCCTACAGAATTATTTGCAAAACAGCCTCGGTTACCCTTGCAGCGGATCAGCTTGTTTACAAAACAATATCTCCTTTAAAGAAATAAAAAAATTTAATCTCATCCTTATAGAAATAAGCCCTCCGGAATTTCAAGGGATTCAATTCCTAAAAAAATTTAATTCTCTATCCATAGATATCCTGATAATCACTCTTGTCGTTCAATCCGAGAACTATTCCCTGGAAGAAATTATTGAATTGGGGGCCTTTGATTACATTATAAAACCTTTTGACCTTAAAGAAGTAAAAGCAAAAATCCATAATGCCTTTCATAAAAGGAAATTATTACTTAAAATCAGTCAAAAAAATAAACAATTAGAATCACTTACCAAAAGCATTCTGGAAAACCATGATGAGTTGGAAACCCGTACTGCTGAAATGAATGTAGAAAGGGAAATCCTACGATCCGAATTGGACGGCTATAAGCAAATGGTTGATAATGCTATAGACATGATTTTTTCTATTGATATTGAGGGTAAGGTTGAAAGTGTTAATAAAATCATGTTAGAGCTTTCCGGTTATAATTATGACGAAATTTTAGGGAAGAATATCTCATCTTTTATTCATTCAGATTACATCCCTCGTATAAAAAATGCCTTAAAATCAATCGCAGATACCGGAGTAATTAAGGGTATTGAACTGGTTCTTACGACGAAAAATAAAAATATTGTCCTTGCTGAAATGAACGCAGTATCGCGCTATGATTATTTAGGAAATTTTATCGGAGTGTGGGCAATCCTACGTGATATCACTGAACGTAAGAGGCTGGAAGAGGAATTAAAAGAATTATCAATTATCGATTCATTAACAAAATTATATAACAAGCGATACTTTTTAGAAATTTTAGAAAAAGAAATTTATCGGGCCCGTCGACAAAAATATCCACTTTCTATGATTATGATTGATCTTGATAAATTCAAGGTCCATAACGATACTCACGGGCATTTAGCCGGCGACCAAGTATTAGCAAGAGTTGGAGAAATGTTGCGCTACCAATGCCGAAGAGGTGTTGATGCTCCATGTAGATATGGCGGAGATGAATTCACCATTATTTTACCTCAAGTTAATATTGACCTGGCGCATCAAATTGCCCTACGATATCAAAATGCATGGGAGATTGAAGGGATTACAGGCATCCATTTCAGCATAGGCATAACCCAATATGATGGGAAAAGTAGCCTTGAAGAATTTATCCATGGAGCTGATAGGGCTATGTATAGCTCAAAACGAACAGGGGGAGATAAAATCTCTATCTTTTAATGAAAAAAGAGCTTTCCTTTCTTACTCTAATTAATTATACATTTTTAAAAATATTCTCATACCACCTTTGAAACATAAATAATGTCCACAACTTCTTCCTATTATCTACACTCCCCTTCCAATGATCCTGGAGAAGTCGGTTAATTTCGTTATAATTAAATATTCCCTGAGAACAAATCTTATCTCTATCGAAAATTTCAACAAAAAGAGGTTTAAGTTCCTTTTTAACCCATTCAGCTACAGGAATACCGAACCCTTTTTTTGGGCGATGAACAATCCGGGAGGGGAGGTAGGAAAGGGCTGTTTTTTTAAGTAGATACTTTGTTTGCATCCCCCTTAGTTTATAGTTTGAGGGAAGCCTTGTGGCCACATTTACAAACTCATGATCAAGAAAAGGGACCCTTACCTCAAGGGAATTAGCCATACTGGCCCGATCGACCTTAACCAGTAAATCCTCTTGAAGATATAATTTCATATCCAAATATAAAATGGAATCCAGCCAATCTTCAACAGGAGCGGAGCGTAATAAATTATGAATTATTGAAAACTCATCAAAATCTTTTACTGTTTTAAAAAAATCAGCCTGCAAAAGAGTTACTTTCTCCTCAGGACTAAAAGAACCCAACCAAATATAATTCCTTATGCCAGGGGGACAGTCTATTCCGGAGATAAATTTTTTAGCCCGAAAATCAAAACTGAAATTTTTTGTTGAAACAGGCAGTTTGGGGACCATATTTTCTATAATGCCCTTCCGGATAAGATAAGGAAGGAGATGATATAATTTAGCCAATCTATGTGCCTGATAAGTATAATAGCCTGCGAACAATTCATCCCCACCGTCACCACTGAGAGCAACGGTTACATGTTGACGACAAAATTTACAGAGAAGATAGGTAGGCAATATGGATGCATCTCCAAATGGTTCATCTAAAATTCGAGTAATTTCCGGTAAACCTTTCAGGAGGGCCCCTGTATCAAACATTTGGGATTGATGATTAATTGCTAGGAGCTTTGCGACAATATCGGCATATTTTGATTCATCAAAGGATTTTTCATAAAACCCAATATTAAAACTATCCACTCTGCTTTCATTAAAGCCCTTCATGATTGCAACGATTAAACTGGAATCAATACCGCCACTCAAGAATGTTCCTAAAGGGACATCACTGATAAGCCTTTTATGAACAGATTCTTTCAGTTTTTCTAATACGAGTTCTTGGTATTCTTTTTCATCTTTAAAATACAATTTAGAACGATATTCAAGGTCCCAATATTGTCGAATTTGAGGTCCCCCTTTCCCGTCAATAAGTAAAAAATGGCCGGGAGGAAGTTTTTTAATTGATTGAAAGATTGTCTCAGGAGAGGGGATATATTCATAGGTAAGATAAAGAGAAACTCCTTTGGGATTGATATTTTTCTGAAAGCCCGGATACTGCAGAATTGATTTTATCTCAGAGCCAAAAATAAAAGTATGATTGAAATAAGCATAATGCAGGGGCTTTATCCCTATCCGATCTCGGGCCAGAAAAAGTCTTTTTTCTTTTTTATCCCAAATAGCAAAAGCGAACATTCCATTAATTTTATCTAAACACTCTATTCCATATTCTTCATAAAGATGAATTAATACTTCTGAATCAGATCCGGTTTTAAAAACATGCCCTTTCTTCTTTAAGGTATCTCGCAATTCTTTAAAATTATAAATTTCTCCATTAACCACCACCCAAATAGTGGCGCTTTCATTGGAAATCGGCTGATGCCCGGTGTTAAGATCAATTATGCTCAAACGACGCATGCCCATTACCAAACTTTGATCCTGATACACTCCAACATCATCAGGCCCTCGATGTTCCATAACCTGGCACATAGTATAGATTGTTTGAGTCGCCTGACCCTCTGAAAGTTCATACTGATAAAAACCACAAATTCCACACATATCCTATCCTAATATTTTACAGAAATTAAATAAAGTCCATAAGGAGCAGCAGAAAGTCCTCCAAGCCCCTTATTTCTGCTTTGTAATATTTCAGGAATCATGGTGCAGGGAATTTTATGCCGACCGACATCAATCACGGTTCCCACTATTCTGCGAACCATTTTATGAAGAAATCCTGTCCCCTCTAAAGAGATAACCCGGAAATTATCCTCTTTGAAAAGGTCCGCTCTGGTAATAGTCCGTATAGTATTCATCTTTTCAGGGGCTACACTAAGAGCAAAAAAATCATGCGTGCCTACTAAATGAGAAAGGGCCTCTTTCATTTGATCACAATCAAGTACAAAAGGAATAAAAAGCGCGTGTTTTTTATAAAAAGCAGATCTAACGGACTGATTTAAAATATAATATCTATATTCCTTCCCTTTGGCGCTATATTGAGCATGAAACGATGAAGGGACCTCTTCGATTTTTCGCACAACCAAATCATTCGGAATAGTTGCATTTATTGCACGGTGTAAAATTTCCAGAGGGAAATATTTTTGAAGATAAAAATGGGCGACTTGCCCTCTGGCATGAACCCCGGCATCAGTTCTGCCGGCCCCGTAAATTTTTGTTGCCTTTCCCAATATTTTGGATAAGCTCTCCTGGAAAATTCCCTGGATGGTGGTGAATCCGGGTTGAATTTGCCATCCATGATAATTTGTCCCATCATACTCAATAGTTAATTTTATGGTGTGCAACTGATTATTTCCTTCCCTTTAGATTTTTCCTTTTTTTAAAGAAAACCTTTATGGGAATATTGTCAATTTTTAATTGATTACGCAGTTGGTTCTGAAGATACCGCTCATAGGAAAAATGAAGGGCTTCAGGATAATTGAGAAAAAAAAGGAAAGAAGGGGGTTTCACGGAAATTTGCGTTTGATAATAAAATTTTATCCTCCTGCCTCTATATGTAGGAGGAGGATTTTTCTCAGTAATTTTTTGAATAATCTTATTTAATTCTGAAGTAGTAACTTTTGTGGTATACTGATCATATAATTTTTCAATATGGGTAAAAATCGAAAACACCCGAAGACCGGTGAGTGCGGAAACAAAGACTATGGGTGCATAGGGTAAATATTTTAATTGGTAGCGGATTTCTTCTTTAAAAAGACCAACGGTTTTATTATCTTTTTCTATTAAATCCCATTTATTCACCACAATAATACAAGGTATTCTTTCCTCAAAAGCATACCCTGCTATGGTAATATCTTGATTTTTTATCCCTTGAAAAGCGTCAACAAGAATTAAAGCCACATCACAGGATTGCAAATGCTTAAGGGCGGTAATGACACTGTACTTCTCTAAGGCCAATTTAGTCTTCCCTTTCTTGCGGATCCCAGCTGTATCTACCAGAGTATATTGTCGTTTGTTAAAACGTAGCTGACTATCAACAGAATCTCGAGTTGTCCCGGGAATATCAGTAACCAGCATACGATCTTTTCTCAGGATTGAATTGACCAGAGATGATTTCCCCACATTAGGCCTTCCAATAATGGCAACACGCGTTACCTCATCAAGTGCTGTTTCTTTGGGCAACCCTTGACAAGGAAACTGTTTAATCATCTCATCGATCAGATCAGATATTCCTAAGGAGTGTTCAGCTGAAATAGAATGAAAGGTAACCCCTAAGGAATAAAATTCATGAACAACCCTTTTGGGGCTGTCTACTTTATTAATCACAAAAATAACTTTTTTCCCGGCTTTCAATAAAATTCTTATAATATCTTTGTCTAAATCCAGGGGGCCTTCCTTAGCATCCATGATGAACAAAACAAGATCAGCCTCCTCTATGGCCAGTTCTGTTTGATCTCTCATTTGCTGAGTGAGTTCTTCTTTACTGTCTAATTCATATCCCCCTGTATCTATTAAGATGAAGGATTTCTCCTCCCATTGACAGGTAGCATAGAGTCGGTCACGAGTCACGCCAGGTTGATTGTCAACAATGGCGGTCCTTCTTCTGACCAATCGATTAAAAATAGTGGATTTTCCTACATTGGGGCGGCCGACAATGGCTACAACCGGAAGCGACATAGTTTTTCTCTCATTTAAATAGATTCCAGCAAGGCAGTTTTTAATACCTCCTCCACTTTATCAACAAAGACGAATTGGGTGATTTTCTTCACCAGAGGGGGGATCTCCTTTAAATCTTTCTCATTTTCTTCAGGTAATATCACTGTTCTGATTTCAGCCCGATGAGCAGCCAGGACCTTTTCTTTTACCCCGCCAACAGGCAAAACTTTCCCTCTTAAAGTAATTTCTCCTGTCATGGCAATATCACTTCGAACGGGTCTTCCAGTAAAACTGGAGGCCATGGCCGTGGCAATGGTAATACCGGCTGAAGGGCCGTCTTTAGGAATAGCGCCCTCCGGAACATGGACATGGATATCAATATTTTGAAAAAATTTACCGGGAAGATTCAGTTCTTTGGCTTTAGAACGAAGATAACTAAAGGCCGCTTGAGCTGATTCCTGCATCACCTCCCCCAATTGACCAGTCAAGGTAAGTTTCCCTTTTCCCTCCATGGTAATGACTTCAATCGAAAGAATATTTCCCCCTGCTTCAGACCAGGAAAGGCCATTAGCTATGCCCACTTCATTTTCCTTGGCTGTATCTCTTTTGGGAAATTTTGGGGGACCTAAATACTTGGAAACATTCTGTACACCAACTTTTACCTTCGTTTCTTTCCCTTTTTCAACCACCTGCCGTGCAACCTTACGGCAAATTGAGGCTATTTCTCTTTCCAGATTACGAACCCCCGCTTCTCTAGTATATCGATAAATAATATATTTCATTCCTTTTTCTGAAAAGATAAGGTTCTTGTCAGTTAATCCGTGAGCTTTCAATTGCTTGGGGATAAGGAACAGGGCAGCAATTTTAATCTTTTCAAGATCGGTGTATCCCGGTAATCGGATCATTTCCATTCGATCTTGCAGAGGGGGAGGAATTTTGTGGATAACATTGGCGGTAGTAATAAACAATACTTCCGAAAGATCATAGTCCACTTCCAGGTAATGATCACTAAAAGAATTATTTTGTTCAGGATCTAAAACCTCTAATAAAGCGGCAGAAGGGTCACCACGAAAATCAGTGCTCATTTTATCTATTTCATCCAATAGAATAACAGGGTTCTTTGAGCCGGCTTTTTTCATGCTTTGAATAATACGCCCTGGAAGCGCTCCTATGTAAGTGCGCCGATGCCCTCTAATCTCTGCCTCATCTCGAACTCCTCCTAAAGATAAGCGCGCGAAATTTCTTCCGGTAGCCCTGGCGATTGACCGGGCCAGGGATGTTTTCCCACCTCCGGGAGGTCCGACAAAACAAAGAATGGGTCCCTTCATTTTGTTTACTAATCTTCGAACCGCTAAGTATTCTAAAATTCTCTCCTTAGCTTGTTTCAGGGCATAATGATCATCATTAAGGACCTTCTCGGCTTTTTTGAGATCAATTTTATCTCTTGTTTTTTTTGCCCAAGGAATTGATACCAACCAATCTATGTAATTTCTTACTACTGTTGCCTCAGCAGACATTGGCGGCATCAATTCGAGACGCTTTAGTTCCCGCAGAGATTTTTCTTCAGCTTCCTTGCTCATTTTGGCTTCTTTTATTTTTTCTTCCAGCTCTTTAGCTTCAGATTTCCTGTTACCTATGGTCCCCAGCTCTTTTTGGATTGCCTTCATCTGTTCTTGCAGATAATACTCTTTTTGAGTTTTTTCCATTTGATTCTTTACTCTGCCTCGAATTTTTCTCTCTAATCCCAAAATTTCCAACTCGGAATTGAGGTATCCATAGAGTTTCATCAGTCGGTCCTCTGGATCCAGACTTTCTAAAATAGCTTGTTTGTCTTCCAGCTTGAGGGGTAAATGCGAAGCTATGATATCAGCTAATCTTCCAATTTCTTTGATATTTTGTGCTGAACGTACCATCTCAGGAGGGACCTTTGGATTAGATTTAGCGTACTTTTCAAATTGCTGAAGGATATTTCTCGTTAAAGCTTCAATTTGAGAACTGTTCTCTATCTCTTTTTCACAAATAAAAGCGGTTACGGAAAAAAATGGGTCTATTTGAACATATTCTTGAATTTCACAACGGCTAATCCCTTCAGCCAGTACCTTTATTGTTCCATCAGGAAGTTTTAAAATCTGGAGAATTTCAGCTATTGTGCCTATTGAAAAAATATCTTTCTGTTGAGGATCATCCACTTGAGCGTTTTTCTGAGAGGCCAAAACAATCTGATTATTATTAATCGCTGCTTTTTCAACTGCTTTAATGGATTTTTGCCTACCTACAAAAAGAGGAACAATCATATGAGGGAAGACAACAATATCCCTTAAAGGTAAAAGGGAGAGGTTTTCTTTTTTCTGTTTCATTTTTGGTTTATTTTTATCTTTAAAAAACATTGCCTAAAGGGTATGACATAAAAAAAATTTATTTGCATAAAAAAGCGTAAAAAACTGATCATTATATTAGCCGATCATTTATTAATAGATAAAGGAGAATGATACCTCAACCAACTTTTTCATAGAGCAATATTGGAGTTTCGTTCCGTTTAATGACATCTTTGGTAATGACGCATTCTTTTACAGCACTGCTTTGTGAAGGCAAATCATACATTATATCAAGCATCGCATCTTCTAAAATTGCTCTTAAACCCCGGGCCCCTGTCCCCCGTAAGATGGCCTCCTGAGCTACAGCCAAAAGAGCATCATCAGTGAATTTGAGTTTTACATTTTCTAATTCAAAAATCTTTTGATATTGCTTAATGAGAGCATTCTGGGGCTTTGTAAGTACGGAAATCATCATTTCTTCTTTCAACTCACTTAAGGTGGCAATAACGGGAAATCTTCCTACAAATTCCGGAATCAACCCATATTTTAAAAGATCAGGTTGTTGAACTTTGGCAATTATTTCGGAATAGGTTTTTCTATCCTTACCTTTATTTGCTGAAAGAAATCCCACTAAATTTCTATTCAATCTTTTTTCGATAATCTTATGTAAATCTACAAAAGCTCCTCCACCAATAAATAAAATATTCCGAGTATCTACCTGAATATATTCTTGATGGGGATGTTTTCTGCCGCCCTGAGGGGGAACACTGGCTACGGTCCCTTCAATAATTTTTAATAAGGCTTGTTGGACACCCTCACCTGATACATCTCGAGTAATAGAGGGACTGTCAGTCTTTCGACTGATTTTATCTATTTCATCAATATAAACAATCCCCCGTTCTGTTTTGGCCACATCAAAATCCGCCGCCTGTAACAATTTAAGGATAATATTTTCTACATCCTCCCCCACATAGCCGGCCTCGGTTAAGGTAGTTGCATCTGCAATAATAAAGGGCACATCAATCATTTTAGCAAATGTTTGAGCAAGTAAGGTTTTCCCTGAGCCTGTAGGCCCTATGAGGAGAATATTGCTTTTCTGAAGTTCAACCCCATTAGGATCAATATTTGCTTCAATACGCTTGTAGTGATTATGCACGGCCACAGCCAATATTTTTTTGGCCCGCTCCTGACCCACAACATATTGATCCAGGAAATTTTTAATTTCTATGGGCTTAGCCAGTTTTTTAAAATTTTCTATTCGTTCCTCTTCCCATTCCTCTTCAATAATATCATTACAAAGCTCTACACATTCATCACAAATATATACGGTTGGCCCGGCAATAAGTTTTTTTACTTCATTTTGGGTTTTCCCGCAAAAAGAACATTTCAGGGTTATTGTTTTAGAGCTTTTATTTCTTGCCATGATTATTTATTCCTCTTTGAGTAATACATTAAAAATTTACTATACCGCTTTTTTGGTGATTACTTCATCTACAAGCCCATATTCCTTGGCTTGCTCAGCAGACATGTAATAATCACGTTCCGTATCTGCCTGAATTTTTTCAAAAGACTGACCAGTATGCTTAACTAATATATCATTTAATCTTTTACGCATACTTAAAATCTCTTTAGCCTGAATATCCACATCTGTGGCTTGTCCTTGAAACCCTCCCAAGGGTTGATGAATTAAAACTCTTGCGTGGGGAAGGGCGTACCTTTTCTTCGGCGTACCTGATGCAAGTATAAGAGCCCCCATACTGGCGGCTTGCCCGATACAAATGATGGAGACGTCTGGTTTTATATATTGAATTGTATCATAAATAGCTAATCCTGAAGTAACTACACCGCCAGGACTATTAACATATAAATGAATATCTTTGTCCGGGTCATCCGCTTCAAGATATAACAATTGGGCTATAACTACATTAGAAACATCATCGTCAATGACACTCCCAACAAAAACTATCCGATCTTTTAATAATCGGGAATAAATATCGTAAGCCCGTTCTCCCCTACTTGATTGTTCTACAACCATAGGTATAAGATTCATAATTTATTCCTCTTTTTTAATTTTTTTTGTATGCTCTAATAAAAAATCTAGAGTTTTTTGTTCTCGAAGCTTTTTCTCAATTTCATTTTTAAAGGATTTTTTTATGGTATCAGCATTCTCTTTATAAATTTTTGCTAGCTGATAAATTTGATGATCAACCTCTTCGGCATCAACCTCAATTCCCTCTCGATTGGCTAATTCATAAAGAATCAAGGAGGTTTTCACTCTATTTATTGCTGTTTTTCTTAAATCGGCTTTTACTTCCTCAAACTTTGAACCGTCTCTTATTAATTTTTTGCCTTGACCGGCTAATTCATTTTCAATATTTTGAAGCATTGTTTCCATTTCATCTTCTATCATAATTTCCGGTGGTTCAACTGAGGCCATCTCCAATAATTTATTCATCAAAGCATTTTTCATTTTCTTCTGAGCTTCTTGGGCGAACTTCTTTTGTAAATTCTCTCTTATCTCCCCTTTTAAACTTTCCAGAGTGTAATCACCCAAATCCTTAGCAAAATCATCATCAATTTCCGGAAAATTTTTCTCTTTTATTTCTCTTATGAGTACTTTGAATTTAATCCTTTTATCAGCCAAGGTTTTATTTGCAAAATCAATTGGAAAAGTTTCCTCAAATTCCTTTTCTTCATTTTTATTCATACCCACCAGATTTGTATTAAGGATGGGGAGAAATTGATTTGAGCCTACCTCAACAACAACATCTTTTTTATTTTCCAATAAATTGTTCTCAACATCCAATGAAGTATAATCGATAACTACTTGATCCCCCTCCTTAATCGGTCGATCTGCAACTACTTTATATTTTGCCTGCTGATTCTGAAACTCTTTTAAAGTATTTAGTACATTCTCGTCAGTGACCCCAGCAGTCTCTTTTTCAATTTCAATCTCTTTATAATTCTCCGGTAAATCAACATGAGGCCAAGTAGTTACTATAACAGTATAAAAAAGCGGCGCATTCTCTTTTAATTCAATTTGCTCCTTAAACTCGGGATTACCGACAATTTGAAGTTTTTTTTCTTCAATAGCCTGTTGCAGAGTTTCAGGGACTAATTCATTGATCACTTGAGATTTAATTTTTCCCCAATAATGAACTCTTAATATATTCTTTGGTATTTTACCAGGCCTGAAACCCCTTATTTTAGAAGTTGCATTTACCTGCCGATAAGAATCATTTATTTTCCTGGTTACTACCGCAGCAGGTATCTCAATAGTTATAGCCTTTTGGTTCTTCTCCAGATCTTCAATTTCTACTTTCATTTCCTTTTCCCAATATGCGAGAGGCGGGACTCGAACCCGCATGGTTACCCACTGGATCCTAAGTCCAGCGCGTCTGCCAATTCCGCCACTCTCGCCTTACGATAATATATTTAAAATAAGACAATAAATGAAAGGGGGGCCCTTTAATTTCAGGGGCCCTGTAAAATAAAATACCTCAATAAAAAAAATTATAAAATTGGTGAGCCGTGAAGGAATCGAACCTTCAACCTACTGATTAAGAGTCAGTTGCTCTGCCAGTTGAGCTAACGGCCCAAAATTAATTTCGTCTCCTCACCGTTCTTATAAAAAGTGGCCCTAGTATACACTTTTGATTCCACTTTTTCAACTATTACCTTATTTTTTCAAATTGAGAATTACTGCTTCACCCTTGACACATCTTATGGTTGATTATAAAATGAAACAAGATTAAAGGAAATATAAGGAGAACAGAGTGGGCTTTTTAGGAATTGGGACTGGAGAAATACTTATTATTCTTATTATCGCCCTTGTTATTGTGGGGCCACATAAGTTACCTGAATTAGCCAAAATCCTTGGCAGA
>JAUWIR010000306.1 GCA_030605265.1 Pseudomonadota bacterium
GCCCAAATAGAAGTTAAAGAGGTAAAGGAATGAAGACCATTTACTTGGATAATAACGCCACAACAAAAGTAGCCCCTGAGGTCTTTGATGAAATGCAACCTTTCTTCTGTCAATTATATGGCAATCCATCCAGTATGCACTATTTTGGCGGACAAGTGGCTAAAAGTGTGGCTCAGGCACGAAACCATGTTGCCGAACTCCTTGGCGCTCAATCTGCCAAAGAGGTCATTTTTACCAGCTGTGGCACGGAAAGCGATAATACAGCAATTATTGGCGCTCTTCGATCAAACCCGGAAAAAAGACATATCATCACCACTAAAGTTGAACATCCTGCAGTGTTAAATCTTTGCCGTTATTTGCGAAAACGGGAGGGATATCGGATTACTTATCTCACAGTTGATCAAAAAGGGCATTTAGATCTCAATGAATTGAAATCGGCTATTACTGACGATACTGCCATTGTTTCAATTATGCATGCAAATAATGAAACAGGAGTTTTGTTCCCTCTTGGCGATATCACTCAAATAGTAAAGGAAAAAGGAGTAGTTTTTCATACGGATGCAGTTCAATCAGTTGGTAAAATTCCCATAAATCTACAAAAAATACCTATTGATTTATTGTCTCTTTCAGGACATAAATTACACGCCCCAAAAGGAGTAGGCGCCCTTTACATCAGGGAAGGGACGAAATTAGCTCCACTATTGATAGGCGGACATCAGGAATTTGGTCAAAGAGGGGGTACTGAAAATGTTCCTTCCATAATAGGCCTGGGAAAAGCATGCCAATTGGCGCTTCAATATCTTGAGGATGAACGGAATAGAGTGAAAAGTCTAAGGGATAAGCTGGAAAATCATATCTTACAACAGGTCTCAAATGCAAAAGTAAATGGGGATCCATTGAATCGACTTCCCAATACCAGTAATATCAGTTTTGAATTTATTGAAGGAGAAGCTATACTGCTTTTACTGAGTGATCAAGGAATTGCCGCCTCATCCGGATCTGCCTGCACATCAGGCTCCTTAGAGCCCTCCCATGTATTGAGAGCTATGGGGGTCTCTTTTACTTATACTCACGGTTCTATTCGATTCAGTTTAAGTCGCTACACCACAGAGAAAGAAATCAATACTGTAACCGAAGCCCTTATCCCGATTGTTGAGCAACTGCGTACTATCTCTCCTTTTGGGCCAAAAAATAACCCTCAGAAGGTATAGTAATTCAGGCTATTACCTTGAAAGCATAGGAATTTTTATTTTTTTTTATAGGGATTTCATCCTTCATCCTTCATAATTCATTTGCTCTCCTGTTATTTTTGTCTTAAACATCACTGGATAATCTTAGAGAATTTTTTGTTTTCGTCGATATGTTAAATAGGGATAAAAATAAAATAAGGGTGTTGGTAAAACATGCTTCAAGACAAACTAGCTGATTTGCAAAAAATTCAAAAAAATCTCAAAAAATTAGAGATACAGCTTGAGCAAAGGGCCCAAATTCTCTTGGAAAAACAACATATTCTGGAAGTAATTTATGACGGGATTGAAAAGGGCATAACACTTATTGATAAAAACTATACTATTATCAAAGCAAACCGTTATATAGCAAATCTTTTTGGAAAAAAGCCGGAAGAGTTGGCGGGGGCTAAGTGCTACCAGATTTTTGGAGAGGGGAATGGTGAAAAATGCGCTACTTGCCCTGCAGATAATACTTTAAAAGCAGGCTTGCCGGTAAGCATAAATAGAAAAATCGTTACACCGCAGGGCAAACACATTTATTTACAAAATACCACTTTTCCAGTTCTGGAAAAAATTAAAGGAATCGCCGGATTTATTTATTATACTGAGGACATCACCAAACATATTGAATTAGAAAAACAGTTAATTCAATCGGAAAAATTCACTGCCTTGGGGAAGTTTGCTTCCTGTGTTACCCATGATCTGAGAAATCCACTGACCGTCATACGAAATGCTTGTTACTACTTGAAGCGAAAAGTAAGCACCAATGAAGAAAAAATTAAAAATTATTTAACTATTATCGAAAAAGAGACTGAAAAGGCAGATAGTATCATTGCTGATTTACTCTCCTTTTCTCGGTCCGAAGATATATCTTTAAAAAAAATAAAGGTTACGGACCTGCTGGAGAATCTTCTGGTCACACTCCCTATTCCAAAGCATATTGAAATAAAAAAATTTTATCATGACCAATCCTTCATTGAGGCTGACCCGGATCAACTTTACAGAGTATTCGTAAACATAACCAAAAATGCTTTTGAAGCAATGCCTGATGCCGGCCTTTTTATAATAACCACCAAGGGAGACACTTCCCATTTCTCTATTACGTTTCAAGATAACGGCCTTGGAATAGCAGAAAAACTTAAAAAAACACTCTTTGAACCTTTCTTCAGCACCAAAGCAAAAGGGATCGGACTTGGGCTCTATATCTGTAAATCAATTATCCGGCAACATAAGGGGACATTAGAGGCAACAAGCGATATCCATAAGGGAGCATCATTTACCATAACTCTTCCTAAATGATTTAAAAAATTTTTACACCTACCGAAATACCCTCCAAAAAGTAAAACAAGTATCTTTTTCTTGCAGGAATCAACAAAAACTATGGAAGCGCATTGACAAACATTTTACCTTTTCATACAATTAGGGTATTATTGAAAAGGTTTTTTTTCGTATATGAAAATAAAAGACCCAATAAAATTGGCCTTTATTCTTTCTTTATTTTTTCACTTACTCATTTTAGGGATAAGCGCTTTTGTAAATTTCGAACGAAAAATCAATATACCTGTTTATGAAATTACTTTAATTGATGATTTTTCGAAAATAGAAAAAAAGAAACAACCAATACCAGTACCCCAAAAACCTAAAAAGAAAAAAATAAAGGATAATAAGGAAAATAAAAAAAGAGAAAAAAGGGGACCGAAGAAGTCCTCTCTCCCCAAAACTACCAATAAAACAAAAAAGGTAATAAAAAAGAAAAAATCGAAAGATAGTTACAAAGAAATACAAAAGGCTAGAGAAATACAAAAGGCTAGAGAAATACAAAAAGCAATAGCCCAGATTCGAGAAAAAGAAAAACAAAAATCCATTGAAACAATCAATCAATCAATTAAAAATATTCAACAAAAATTAACTTATAAAAAAAATAATGATGATAAAAAGAGGACTCAACAACAGATCAACTTACAGCTAAATGCTTATAATACTCAAATATGGAATTTAATTAAAAATCATTGGAGTATTCCATCTTCAGGGCTGGATAAAGGGAAAAATCTTCAAACCATACTATCCATTAAACTAAATAAAAACGGTCAGTTAATGGACATAACTATTGAAAGCGAATCCGGTGATCCATCCTTTGACAAGGCTGCCTTAAGGGCTGTGAAACGGGTGGGCATGTTTCCGCCGATTCCAAAAGAGATAACAGAAGATCCATTAGAAATTGGTCTACGATTCACACACCCCAAGAAGGTATGATTATGGAGGAGTCACTATAATTACCAAAATTACCAATTGTAAAAAATTATTGATACTTGCTTTTTTTCTTTTTCTATCTCTTTTTTACGCATCAATAAGCGAGACAAAAATTTATCTTAATATATATAACCCAAATCTTGTCCCTTTCCCAATTGCTGTTGCTGATTTTACTTCTCCAAGGAGAATAAACGGAGATATCGCCAATAATATACAGCAAGTTCTTAGTAATGATCTAAACATTTCCGGATTATTCCGGGTAGTAAGATCAAAGGATTTCCCGGTAAAAATGCAAAAAGGGAGTTCTTTGATAGAATTACAAGAACTTGGCAATTGGGATGATCTTGGAGTGGATGCACTTCTCACTGGAAGTTTTTCAGTTTCAGGGGACCTTCTTGCGGGTGCTTTTCAACTCTATGACTTAGTGGAAAAAAAATATCTCAGAGGAATGCGATACGAAGGGAAAAAGCAGGACTGGCGACATATTGCTCATCGAATCGCCAATGAAGTAGTCAAGCAAATAACCGGCAGCTCGGGTATATTTGATACGCGTATCGCTTTTGTATCTAACAGGACTGGAAATAAAGAAATATATTTGATAGACTTTGACGGAGGAAATTTTAGACAAATAACTCATAATGGGTCAATTAATATATTGCCACGCTGGAATACCGAGGGGAATAAACTATTTTTTACTTCTTTTATGAAAAGAAATCCGGATTTATATGCGATTGATCTTTCAACCAAAAAAAACTATCGAATTTCTTCTCAAGAGGGGATAAATGCATCCCCTGCATGGTCCCCTGACGGAGAAAAAATGATTCTCATGCAAAAACATAATGATCGATCGCATCTTTTTCTTATGAGGCTTGGAGGGAAAAAACCAGTTCAACTCACTTGGGGGCCGGCTAATTACACCTCTCCCTCCTGGTCGCCTGACGGCAAACAAATAACCTTTGTTTCTGATCAGTCAGGAACTCCTCAAGTGTACACCATGGATTTCGGCTCTAAAGAAATGAGACGATTAACTTATGAGGGCTCATACAACGTTTCCCCTGTTTGGTCACCAAAGAATGATTGGATCGCCTTTTGCTCCCGGGTGGAAGGATTTTTCGAAATTTTTTTCATTACGCCGGACGGAAGTCATATGAGGCAGCTTACTTTTAGTGCTTTTAACAATGAAGAGCCAAGCTGGTCACCGGATGGAAGATATTTAGCCTTTACCTCAAATAGAGAAGGAAAATCTTTTATCTACATTATGAATGTCAATGGCAACTATCAAAGAAAACTGACTATTTTTGAAGGAGAGGCCATGAATCCTTCTTGGGGACCTTATGTTAATTAATTATTATTTAAACTCTTTATCAGGAGGATATTTTATGTTAAAGAAATCTTTATTAAAAAATTTTCTATTATTATTATTATTGTTCGGTTTACTCATTGGATGTGCTCACCAGGGAAAAACAAAATCAGAACAGACGGAACCACCACAAAGGGAAGAGGAAAAAATTATTGAAGAGGTTAAACTCGAACCTCAAAGAATCGAACCTGAAATTCCGCAGGTAGAAATTACTGAAACTGAAATAGAACCAAATTTCGTGCAGGCAAATTATCCGGGAATCGAAGGAAAATTTCTGGAAAGCTCAATGCTGAAAGACGTTCATTTTGCTCTTGATCAAGCAGACCTGTCCCCACAAGCCCGCCAAACGTTGACTGAAAATGTAAAGTTATTAAACAAATTTCCCAAGGCAAAAATTCAAATTGAAGGCCATTGCGATGAGAGAGGCTCCACTGATTATAATTTAGCTCTTGGCGAAAAAAGAGCGGCCAGTGTTAAAAACTATCTCACCTCTTTAGATATCTCATTAACCAGGCTTTCTACCATAAGTTATGGAGAGGAGATGCCACTGAATACTAGTCACAACGAAGAGGCCTGGAAAAAAATCGACGCAGTCATATGATTATATTACAAAAATAACTATTGATTAGGTAACCTGTAATGGACGATATTGTTGATTCAAATTGGATCTTGAAAAAAATTTATTTCTTTATTTTTTTACTCCTTTTTATGGCAACACTACACGGATGTGCCTGCTCGCATCAGGAAACTGTAGATTTAAAGCCTCATGTGAATAAAATGGCGCTTCGAATGAATGAATTGACGAATCAACTGTATGATTTAGATACGCGTTTTTCTTCTTTTGAAAAAAACCAAGCGAAAGTCCCGGATCATCTCAAACGCATAGCTGATTTGGAAAATAAACTCAAACAACTTGAGGAAAAAATCTATGCTCGTTCTATGGAAACAAAAGATAGGAAAAATTTATGGAAAGATATTAATCAAAAGCTCCAAA
>JAUWIR010000388.1 GCA_030605265.1 Pseudomonadota bacterium
AACCGCCGATGACATGATGCGTATGGCCAATAATGTGAAACGATAGGAAAAGATGAAAAAAACGGTGAGCACTATTTTTATCTTGATACTTTTCTTGGCCATAGGGGTTACTGAGGCAAAGGCCCGGCAAGGGGACATCCTTTTTCGCCTGAAGGATAAATCCAAGGCTAAAGGAGAAACAATCCTATTAGGTGAAGTTGCGGAAATTGAAGGGAATGATGAACAGGTCATCAGTCAATTACAAAAAATCCCTTTGAGTAAATCACCACTGCTCGGGTATACGAAAATAATAACGCCGCAAAAAATTCTTTTTTACCTGGGAAAAAATTACCCTACCCTCCAGAACATCACCTTCTCTGGTCCTGATCGCTGTCTAGTGGAAAGAAGCTGTCAAGAATTTTCAGCAAAGGAGCTGGAAGAAATTTTTATTGATCAATTTTATAAAAATTTCTCCAAAAAGGATATCAAAATAGAGCATGTTGCTATCCACAATTCACAAAAAATCAAGGTCCCGGAAGGAAAAATTGAATTTAATCTCCTCATCCCCCGCCCCCCAAAAAATCATAAGGAAAGTTTTGCTCTGAAGATCAAAAGAGACCAAAAATTAATTAAGCAGATATGGCTCTCAGCTCGACTATCTTATTTTATCTATACTTTTATTTCTGCTAAAGATCTTCATGAAGGGGAAAAAGTGACCATTGAAGATATAATCAGGCAAAAAAATAATTTCATAGAATTAAAAGGGAAAAGGGTCCAAAATTTTTCCCAAATCGAAAAATTGATTTGCAGCCGTTTTATACCGGCAGGAACTGTCCTGACTGTATCAATGTTTAAAAGACATCTTTTAATAAAAAAAGGCGCCATCATTAAAATGATAGCCGAGACGGAAACTCTTTATGTAGTTAGTCTCGGTAAAGCATTGTCTGATGGATTTCTGGGAGATACTATCTTAGTTCAAAATTTAAACTCAAAAAAAAAGGTATATGGTGAGGTCAAAGGTGAAAATCAAATTTCTATTTATTTTTAGCTTTATTTATAGTGTACTTTTCCTGGGATGTACAGGATCAAGAATGCAATCAAATTATCCATCTAATACCATACCCCCTACTCTAGCAGAGGACACTTTGTTTTACTCAACTCAACCCTCTTCCTCCGATGGTTCTCTTTGGACTGAGACTTCATCAGCCGGCCACTTTTTCACGGACCCAAAGGCTAGGACAATTGGAGACATTGTTACCGTGGATATAGTTGAAAACGCCAGTGCTTCCGGGAATGCCAGCACCAAGGCCGGGAAAAAATCATCATTATCCGCTAAGATTACTTCCCTGTTCGGCATAGAAAAATCTATTGCCGGCAAAAACCCCAACTTTGACCCTTCTAACATGCTAAGCGCCTCTACTGATACTGATTTCGACGGGTCAGGAGAAATCAGCCGAAGCAGTAAAGTGACTGCCACTATAACCGCTCGAGTGGTCAAAGTACTTCCCAATAAAAATTTATTTATCCGCGGGAATAGAGAGGTTACTATAAATAATGAACAACAGCTTCTGGTTATCCAGGGTATTATTCGCCCCGAAGATATCTCTCCGGAAAATACTATTTCTTCGGCCTCTATTGCTGAGGCCAAAATTATTTATACAGGAAAAGGAATAGTAAGTGATAAGCAAAGTCCGGGGTGGCTAAGTAAAGCCATTGATAAAATATGGCCTTTCTAGGGCAAAAAAATTTTTAAAGGAGGTTAAAGATGAAAAAATTCCCAAAAGCTAAAATCTTTGGAATTACTCCCTTTAACAGAATGGTGCACTCTTACTCCTTGCTGATTTTTTTCTTTACTATGCTCATGCTTAATTACTCACCTTCATTTTCATATGCCAGCAGAATTAAAGACCTTGTTCATATTCAGGGGGTAAGAGAAAATCAACTGGTGGGGTATGGGCTCGTCGTAGGATTAAAAGGAACAGGGGACAAAGGAGGGACCACCTTCACTATTACCTCTTTGTCTAATATGCTCAAAAAACTGGGAATTTCAGTTAAACCTGATGATATGAAGGTAAAAAATGTGGCCGCAGCGATTGTCACTGCAACCCTACCGCCTTTTGCTCGTAAGGGGAATCAAATCGATGTCATTGTGTCTTCTCTTGGAGATGCTACGAATTTACAAGGCGGGACCCTTCTATTGACCCCCTTGAAAGGAGCGGACAATCAAGTTTATGCAGTTGCTCAAGGGCCGGTATCCATCGGAGGTTTTTCTGCTGGAGGAGACGGCAGGGGGGGGATCCAAAAAAATCATGCAACAGTCGGGAGGGTCCCTCAAGGGGCTTTAATAGAAAAAGAGATCCCCTTTTGTCTTGATGCAACAAAACCGTTGATCTTGAGTATGGAAAAAGCAGATTTTGTAACTGCAGCTCGAATTGCCCAAAAAATTAATAATACATTTAACATTAAGATTGCTCAAGCAAAAGACCCGCGTAATATATTGCTGACAATCCCTGAACAGTATCAAACCAATATGGTTGAACTCATTGCTAAGATCCATGAAATCGAGGTAACTCCGGACAGCCGAGCCAGAATAATAATAAATGAAAGGACAGGAACAGTAGTGGTGGGTGAAAAGGTGAGAATTTCCTCCATTGCCATATCCCACGGAAATCTCAGCATCGAAATTAAGGAAACAATGCAAATATCTCAACCGCCACCTTTTTCTTCAGGAGAAACTACCATTGTTTCCAATACGGAAACTATTGTTAATGAGGAACCTGGAAAATTAATTCCTATTCCGGGAAATATTACTATAGGAGAACTTGTCAAGGCATTGAATGCCATAGGAGTTACCTCTCGGGATTTAATCGCTATTTTACAATCTATCCGAGCAGCAGGCGCTCTTCATGCAGAGCTAAAAATCATATAATGTATTCAAGAACATAGATCTATAAAAATAAATAGATCAAGTTAAAAGAAGGCACAGAGGCACAAAGGCTTAAAAAAATAAGCAATAAAATAGACATAAAGGAATAAAACTATGAGCAATATCTCTCGGTCAAATTATTATAATTTACCTGAGGGGAGAAGACGCCTCAAAGCTTCCCCACTCCCCCCAAAAAATATTCCCCAAAAAAATTCCAGCCCACAAAATGAGGAATTAAAAAAAATTTGTGCTGAGTTTGCTTCTATTTTAGCCTATTCTCTCATTAATAGTTTTCGTTCTACCATTCCAAAAAATACTTTCTTTAAACAAATCGAAGGGAAAAAGTTGATTGAATCAATGATCGATCAAAAAATGGCCTCTTATATTTCCTCTCGTAACGGATTTGGGATAAAGGAGATGTTATATAAAAATTTAACCATAGATAAAAAATAAAAACATAAAATATATCCGAAGTTTTGTTTTCTCCGGCCCGAAAAGATAAGTAGAAAACCCCAATAAAAGGAAGGAAAAAAATGAAAATCGACGGACCCAACATAACAGATCTCAAAAAGGTGTTCGAGGAGAAGCGGGTAGAGAGGGCTAAAAAGGGAGCGGAGCGGGTTCAGCAGGGGGAAGAACAAACTAATTTATCCGGAGACAGCGTCAACCTCTCTCCGGAAGCAACGTGGGTTAATGAACTGAAATCAATGATAAAGGGCATTCCGGATATAAGAGAAGATCGGATAGACTCAATAAAAAAGGAGATAACCGATAATACTTATCAAACGGATAATGAACAGGTTGCTCACGCTATCATCCGGGATAATATCTTAAATCATATATTATAAACAATGATTAATTAACTGGATAAGGCGATGTCTGACATTAATAATATTTTCAGTATTGGCCTTTCGGCCCTGCAAACCTCCATGACCAGTATTGAAGTGACTGCTCAGAATATTGCCAATGTAGATACCCCCGGATATAATAAAAAAGAGGTGGTCTTGGCCTCCAAGACCACCGATGGACAGTTTTTTAATGGCGTTGAAATACTCGAAATAAAAAGGGCCTATGACGAAAAACTCTCTCAACAAATTGTTAATCAACAAGGGGAATCAGGCAATTGGCAAGTAAAAAAAGAATACTTGGCCATGGTGGAGGAAATTTTCAACGAATCTGACGATTTGGGAATTAATAATGATTTAAATAATTTTTGGAATGCTTGGCAAAAACTCTCCCTGGATCCAAACGGTTATGAAGAAAGGCAAGAAGTTGTTTCAGCCGCCAACCAATTAACTCAGACAATAAATTCTCGTTCTCAGGATTTACAGCAAGTCAGGAAAAATGTTAAAACCGAAGTTGAAACTGTGTCTAATAAAATAAATCAACTGCTTCAAGACATTGCCACCCTCAACCAAAAGATAAATGAGGCCACAGGAAGTCAGGTTAACGAATTAAAAGATCATTTGGATAAATCAGTAGAAGATTTAAGTCAACTTGTTAATATCAATTTTTGGGAAGACAACGGACAAATTACCATTTCCCTCAACGGGCACTCTTTAGTTGAAGGCCCACATGCTTTCAGTTTGACTTCCAGCATCAACGACCAAGATGAAATTACTATTCACAAAACCTTGGAAGACGGCACACTGATTGATGTCACCACCCGGATTAATGGAGGTCAGCTAAAAGGTCTTATGGAACTGAATAATGAAATTCTTCCCCAGTTTCAAGAACAATTGGATACTCTTGCCTTTCAATTAAGTACAGAAATAAATACAAAACACGGAGCTGGTTTTGGATTAGATGGATCACCCGGGGATAATTTCTTTACTACTCCCATTGATACTCCCATTGAGGATCAAGAGGGAGCTGCACAACTGCTCACCTTGAATTCTGATATTCAAAATAATACTGATCTGATTGCGGCATCCTCTTCTTCCGATAGTTTGAACAACGAAAATGCCCTAACAATCGCCGACCTTTTAAAATCACCTATTATCCAACAAGGAAGCTCTACCTTATCAGTCAATGCTTTTTATGGAACTATACAAG
>JAUWIR010000082.1 GCA_030605265.1 Pseudomonadota bacterium
AATGAGTATTGGTACACTCAAGACGGGTTAAATACGTATGAGACCAGAAGGAAAAGGTGTGAACAAGTTATTGATATCTGTAATAAATATGACCTTGAAGTTTGGAAAACCTTTACCAACAAAAAGAGCTCAAGTAAAGAAGAACATAAAATAGCTAAAGAAGTGCCTAAGATAACTATTAAGAGAAAGCATGAATATGACATTTTATTTTTCAATCCCTTTTACCATGAACTCCCTGATTATGATACTGCTTGCCTTATTGAATATTTGTTGGATCATAATTTCAAAGCAGGCCATATAACCAAAGACAGTGATTCTGAATCGAAGGAAAAGCTTTTATCAAAATTGGCTAAGAGCACATTTAAAATATTAGCTATTAAAATCATAGACGCCTATTTGGAGGCTACTCTTGAGATAGTAAATAAAATTATTAATAGCAACCATGAGTTTAAAATTATTTTCTGGGGTTCAGGATGTCGAACCGAAGGACAGAGGAAAAATTTACCCCTTGAACCAATAGATGGTGTTATTTTTCAGGGATATGAAAGCACTTTTAAGGAGCTATTACTGCAAGGTGATCAAATATTGTCAGGGAAGCCTATTCAAGGGATCTATTTTCATAAAGCCCCCTACATCCCCCGCAAACCTGTTGAAAATATTTCTGCCTATCCTTTTCCCCGTTACAAAAAGTTTAAATTAAAAAACAAACTTTCTCTTAAGCTTTCTAAAGGATGCCCGTATCGTTGTACCTTTTGTTCTTCCTATTATGAGGAAGGTGCTTATAGAGTTCGCTCCCCTCAAATAGTTTTTCAAGAGATATTCTATCATTATAAACAAAATAATATTTCCCATTATCTTTTTCAGGATTGCACTATTGGAGGAAATCCTTCCCACCTTGATGAACTAGGCAATCTTTTGATTAAGGAAAATTTTCCTATTACCTGGGAGGCCCGAAATATAGTTGTCTCAAGGCAAACAGATCTCCCCTTTCAAAAGATGGCACATGCAGGATGTAAACGGGTAACGTTTGGTTTTGTAAGCGGATCGGATCGTGTTTTGCAACTTATGGGCAAACCTTTTGATGTAGATTCCCTAAAAAAATTCTTAAAAGATGCCAAACAAGTCGGAATTCAGACCAGTATAAATCTCATGGTCGGGTTCCCTGGTGAAGATGAAATAGATTTAAAAAAAACAGCTCATTTTTTAAAAGAAAACCGAAAATTTATAGATAACATCGATCAACTAAGACCATGTTGTATCCAACCCGGGTGTGATCTTGAAATGTATCCTGAAAAATATAATATTATACTCCCCCATCATGATCATTGGCGGGATTGGCATAATGGCTCATTCAACAATTATAGTCATCGGCTCAAAAAAATGAAAGAAATGGCTATTTTACTTTCTGAATTTGGAATTATTCAAGATATAGAGCTATATGTAAAAAAATAATGAAATAGTGAAAAATAAAAATCAAATCATTGATCGCTATTTTTCTTCAGTTCACATTTAGAGGTATTGATCGGAAAAACACAATTCGAATAAACGTTGTAAAAGATCAGGATTAATATGAAAATTTTTCTCGGGAATTCACCTTGGAGTAAGAAAGGATTTTACGGAGTCAGGGCAGGGTCCAGATGGCCCCATTTTGAAGATGCACGCCATGAGTATATGCCTTTTCCTTTTTTCCTAGCCTATGCTGCAGCAGTATTGGAGGAATATGAACATGAGATCCTGCTCACTGACGGTATAGCGGAGAAAATATCTGAAAAAGAATTCATTAATAAAATTAACTCCTTTAGCCCCGATCTTATTCTCCTGGAAGTTTCCACTATTTCTATTGATGTGGATCTGGCTCTTGCGAAAAAAATCAGATGCTTGGTAGGAAAAAATGCCAAAATAGCCCTCAGCGGCCTTCATGCTTTTATGTACGGCCCTGATTTTTTAAAACAAAACAGTTTTATTGATTTTGTTCTCATTGGTGAATATGAATACACTCTCAGGGATTTAGCAGAGTGTCTTGAAAAGAATCAAAATTATAGTAATATTCCGGGCCTGATATGCAAAAGCGCTGATGGGAGCATTGTTGTCAATCAAAGAAGACCTCTTCTTTCCGATCTGAATACATTACCCTGGCCGGCCCGTCACCTCCTTCCTATGAAAAATTATCATGATGAGCCCGGGAATATTCCTCGTCCAAGTGGTCAAATGCAAGCGAGTAGAGGATGCCCCTTTGGCGGTGTTTTTTGTGCCTGGCCTCAGATTGTATACGGGAATCATAAATATCGCACTCGTGACCCTATAGACGTAGTTGATGAGTTTGAATGGCTTGTCCGAATATGCGGCTTTCAATCCGTCTATTTTGATGAAGATAACTTTAATATTGGTAGTAGACGAATTCTGAAAATATGTAGTGAATTAAAAAATCGCCAATTAAATATCCCCTGGGCAGCTATGTGCCGGGCTGATACCATGAAGCCTGACATGCTGGAAGCCATGGTGGAATCCGGCCTTTATGCAGTCAAATATGGTGTTGAAACTTACGATCAAAACATATTAAGAGCCAGCGGGAAGGGATTAAATATCGATAAGGTAAAAGAAACCGTCCTTCTCACGCATTCATTAGGTGTTCATACGCATCTTACTTTTATGTTCGGTCTCCCGGGTGAAACGAAAGAAACGGCTCAACAGACAATCGATTTAGCTTTAGAGCTAAATCCTGAATCACTTCAATTTACTATTGCTACCCCTTTTCCTGGCAGCAGGTTTTATAATGAGCTTAAGGAAAAAGGAATGATTACCTGTAATGACTTTTCCCAATACGACGGATTCCACTCTGCAGTTGTGCGCACTGAGGCTTTGTCAAGCGCAGATCTTGAAGAAATAGTTAAACGAGCAAATTTTCTATGGAGAAAACATATATCCACACGAAAACCCCCTATCTTGAATAATAATAAAGAAGATTGTGTCTCAGTCATTATTCCCAATTACAATGGGAAAAAATTTTTGCCGGCCTGTCTTAATTCACTCTTGCAACAGACTAAGGTAAATAAAGAGATCATTCTTGTGGATAATGGATCGGAGGATGATTCAGTTGAGTTCGTTAAGAATCATTTTCCACAAGTCGAGATAATCGGTTTGAGTACTAATACCGGTTTTGCACAAGCTGTAAATCAGGGAATTTTGAAAGCTACAGGGCACTTTGTTGCCGTCATCAATAATGACGCCATAGCTGCTACTAATTGGCTTGAAGTTTCCTGTAATTTTTTAACTGAACATCCCGATGTTGGTTTCTGTGCATCAAAGATTGTAAAACTAGATAATCCTAATATCATTGACTCTCTGGGACATGGCATAAAAAGGAGTGGGTATTCTTTTAACACCGGAAACGGGGTTAAAGATTTAAACCAAGACCATGTATCGAGGGTGGTGTTTGGCGCGCCTGCTGCCGCAGCCGTTTATCGGAAATCCATGCTGGATGATATCGGACTCTTTGATGAAGACTTTTTTATGTATCTTGAAGATCTTGACCTAAGCTTCAGAGCCCAACTATGGGGGTATAAATGTATATATATTCCGGAAGCAATTGTTCATCACCTTGGTGCCGGTACATCCGGAAAACAATATTGTAAGGATAATGTTTATTATATAGTGAGAAACACCCTCTATGTTATGGTAAAAAATATGCCACGGCAGATATTGAAATCTCACTACATGCGCATATTAGGGTTTCTATTGTATCTTCAACTTTTTCACACTTTCAAGACCTTCCATTCATGGTCGGGCCTCAAAGGTTTTTATAATGGACTGAAAAATTTAAGAAAAATGATTATAAAACGAAAACGTATTTTAGGAGGCAAAAGGGTCCATGATGAATATATTCGAAAAATTCTTATTAATTGCGAGAAAGAATACAAGAAATTTAAAATAAATAGTTAAGCTACAACAAAATATTAAGGTAATACAATTATGAGGTAATTGTAAGTGTATTTTTTAGGCTTAAATTCCTATATGCACGACTCTTCTGCCTGCTTAATTAAAAATAACGAGATTGTAGCATACGCTGAAGAAGAAAGATTCAATAGAGAAAAGCATACCGGTCTATTTCCAAAAAACGCCGTAGATTTTTGTCTGAACAGAGCAAAGATTGAAATACACGATATCCGGCATGTTGGTTTTTCCTGGCGACCAGTCAGGCATGTGATTTATAGGCTTATCGATCTCTATAACTATTTTCCTGATGTATTTTTCAAGATAAACCCCAAACGTCCTTCAATATTTATGGATATGCTAAAAGTTAAAAACTATTTTAGAAAAAAATATAGGTATAAAAATAAGTTTCATTTTTTAGACCATCAGCTATGTCACTGCGCAAGTTCCTATTATACCTCCCCTTTTCAACGAACCGCCATTTTATTGATTGAAGCCAACAGTGAAAGAGAAACGACTCTATTTGGAATGGGGGATAATGGCCTCATTACAAAGCTCAAAGCAATAAGGTATCCGAACTCCATCGGCCTCTTATATCTTTGTGTTACCGAATATTTAGGGTTTAAAGAGAATAGCGGCGAAGGGAAGGTAATGGGATTGGCACCTTATGGGCAACCAACCTTCTATAACGAATTCAAGCAAATCATTAAAAACTCTAATGGCCAAATTTATTTGAATATGGATTATTTTGATGTGCACCTTAAAAAGGAGACCTACGTTACCCAAAAATTCATACAGCTTTTTGGTCCTAGACGCCGGCCGGAAGATACAATTGAGAAAAGACACATGGATGTCGCAGCATCTTTGCAAAAAATTACAGAAGATATTTGCTTAAATTTAGCAAACGATTTGTATGCTATTTCAAATAGTGAAAATCTTTGCCTGGCGGGTGGTGTTGCCTTAAATAGTGTAATGAACGGAAAACTACAAAAATATTCAAAATTCGACAACATCTTTATCCCTCCAATGACAAATGACGTAGGAACATCCTTGGGTGCAGCATTGTATCTTAAGGCAATTTATAACAAAAAAACAGCCGATTCTTTTATTAATAATTTCACTCCATATCTTGGCCCTGAATATTCTAATGAAGAAATAGAACATGTCTTAAGATCAAAAAAACTTAACTATTATCCATCAAAGGACATTTGTAAAAAAATAGCTGAAGAACTGACCCATGGGAAAATAATAGGTTGGTTCCAAGGACGCATGGAGGTCGGTCCAAGAGCATTAGGGAATCGTAGTATACTTGCCGACCCAAGAAATACTCAAATGAAAGATATTCTGAATTATAAAGTCAAACACCGGGAGGGATTTAGACCATTTGCCCCAAGTGTATTAGTTGAAAAGGCTAATGACTATTTTGATACAAAGAGATTGGAAGTACCCTTCATGTTAAAAGTGTTTTCTGTTCGTCCTGAAAGAAAAGCAGAAATTCCAGCCGTTGTTCACGCTGATGATACTGCTCGTTTGCAAACTGTATGTAAAAGAAAAAATCCATTGTATTGGAATTTAATAAATGAATTTTATAAATTAACTAATTGTCCGGTTATTCTAAATACTTCATTTAATGTTAGAGGAGAGCCAATTGTATGCAACCCTGTTAATGCGGTGGATTGTTTCTTGAAAACGAAAATTGATATTTTAGCCATTGGTGACTTTTTAGTTTTTAAATAATCCCTTTTTTAATATCGCATTCAGCCCATCTAGTCTAAATTTGGAGTTATGGAGTGGATATTGATTTAGCAAGGAAAGTAGATTATTGGATTGGTGTGCCTATTTGCTTTCTATTATCAACATTCTTGAAAGTACAAAATGTTTTTAAAAAAAAGAATCCTAAAAAAATCAGTCCTCTTAAAATAATTTTTTTAGAACTTTCTGAGATGGGCAGTGTCATCTTAGCCTATCCGGCAATAATAAAAACCCGCGAGTTGTTTCCAAAAGCTGAATTATTTTTTTGGATTTTTAAAAGAAACAGTGGTAGTGTTGATATATTAAATGCGATACCAGAAAAGAATGTAATTGAGATACGAGATAAAAATTTATTTCTGTTATTATCTGATTCTATAAAAACTTTATGGCGGATTCGCCGGGAAAAGATTGATATTGTAATTGATATGGAACTTTTCTCAAGGTTTACAAGCATTCTCAGTTACTTAAGTGGTGCACATATTAGAGCAGGCTTTTACAGATATACACTAGAAGGGCTCTATCGAGGGGAGTTATTGACACATAGAGTTTTCTATAATCCATATAATCATATTTCCGATAATTTTTTATCCCTTATTTTTTCCCTGGAAGCTTCAGACAGTCACTGGCCGATTCCTAAAAGAAAAGTGGAAGATCATAAAATAAACTTACCCCAATTTACCGCTGGGGAAGAGGAGAAAGAAAATATTTGGAATAAATTAACGGCTATAAATAAAAGAATAGGAAGAACAAATAGGCTGATCTTAATATCTCCTGATTCCAGTAAGCTTTTACCTTTGCGAAAATGGCCTACAAAGAATTATATTGAGCTTATCAAGAAAATACTAACTATTGAAAATAGTTATGTGCTCCTTATAGGAAATGAAGATGATAAAGCTTGCGCAGAGAATATTGTAAGCCGTGTGGATAAAAATCGATGTATAAATTTAGCCGGAATGACCACATTTAAGGAATTGATCACCTTATTCAGTATAGCGGATCTTTTCATAAGTCATGACGGTGGGCCCTCAAACTTTGCCGCTCTAACTAGTATCAAAATAATTGTGCTGTTCGGACCTGAAACGCCTCAATTATATGCGCCATTAAGTAAAAACAAAACAATCTGTTATGCTAATTACACCTGCAGCCCATGTGTTTCAGCATACAATCATCGAAAGACTTTTTGTCGGGATAATAAATGTCTCCAGGCAATTAGTGTGGAAGAGGTTTATAATGTTGTTAAGGAAAGGCTTAACGAATAAAACTAATTAATTATCAGCTAGATTGGTTACTCGATGCATGAAGAATGTTAAAAAAGGTTAGCAAATGATACAGAAAATCACCTTCAACAATAAATTTTATATAGCTGGATTATTATTATTAATACTATTTCATTTTATCTGCAATTTAGCTTGGATAAATGCCGGTAATAATTTTGTCGGACATGATGTAGTAGATCATCTTCAAAATGAAAATATTATTTCTAAAGATATCCGTAATATCATTCTTGGCAATAAGCCGTTTTGGAAAAAAGCAGGTGATTCTATAAAACTTCTTGCCATTCGAGATGATATGCTCCCTAACTGGCCACATTTGACCTACATCATTTCCGGATTATTTAATTTTATCTTTGGGCAAACCCTACAAGTAACTTTGATGTCAAACATGTTCTTTTTTGTTATTCTTATCCTTTCAATTTACGGCATTGGTAATCTTTGCGGTGGGCCAAAGGTTGGTTTATTATCAGCTATTCTTGTTTCATTTTATCCCAATTTAACTGCTCTTTCGCGTTTTTACGGATTAGATTTTCCCTTAACTGCTTTCGTTGCTCTTGGTATATACACTTTAATTAAAACACAGTTCTTTGAAAAAAGAGGATGGTCAATCCTGTTTGGTGTAGTAAGTGGGTTAGGTATCCTAACGAAAGGACAATATATCTTCTTTGTTGGGCTCCCAGCCATGTATGTCTTTTTAAAAGCTATTCATAGGCAATTTATTCAACAAGAAAAAACTAACAAGGAAAAATGGACCAATCATAGAATATCACCTTTAGCAAAAATTTACGGGCCGAATTTATTAAATATATTTATATGTCTATTTATTATTTTGGCAATTTCATCCCTCTGGTGGGGCGGAAACATTAAAATACTATTAGACGATATGTATTATCACTTATTTTCCTCGTATTATAAACCCGATACATTTCCTCCTTTTCCTATGACGCCTTCATTTAAAATTTTTACCCTTGGATGGTTTTCTTTTTATTTATGGCACACTATCATTATTATGTCTCCTGTTTTTTTCATCTTATTTTTGATTTCATCCATACTTCTTTGGAAAAAAAAGGAATTTTCATTGATAATGAAGATACTTTTTCTTTGGTATTTAGGGTCGTATTTTCTCTTTATATTAATATCTTCACAGGTTGGTAGATATATTTTTCCAGCTATTCCCTGTTTATCAATAATAACAATAAAGGGGCTTCAATTGATGCCTAAGAAAATAAAAATTTTTTTAATTGCAGGGATATTGCTATTTGGTCTTGAACAACAATTAACGGCTTCATTTGGTCTCAATAACTCCTTATCTATTAAAATAAATAATCGCTTAATGAGCATAATTCCTAACCGGATTGCTGATAAATTAGATAACACCAGCAATTGGGTCAGGAAACCGGAAAAGATTTATCAAAACATTAATGGATTCGCTTCTACAATAAAAAATGGAGAAAAATCGTTTCCACATATTTGTATATTTGAGGGGGAAAATTATTCTTATGACATGGAAGCTTCTTGGCTTTTTTATTTTCTGCACCAAAAGGTTCCTGAAATAAATGGAATATTACTCAAGGAACCATCGAATCAAGAATATTTTGATTATTTATTAATTCCTACTAATCCACAAGATGAATGGCTTAATGAATATAACAAATGGGAAAAAAATAAAAATAATGTAACAAAATTTCCAATCGCAGACTGGTTCTTGCAGGATCTCTGTAAATTTGAATATTATCATTATAATTTTAAAGCTGACTTTTTTCTTGATAGGGCAACTCGTTTAAAGCCAACTCATTTTTATCTCTTATCCCGTAAAGAAAAAACATCAAATATAGACAATTCTATTTATCCAATTACAGAGGCAATAAAAAATAAATTACTAATTCATGGAGAAGGTATAGAGTTCAAAGGATATCTAGAAGCTCTTGGTTCCGGTAAAAATGAATATCTCAATATCAAGACAGGTAAATATAGCTCTTCATCCAATCGGGATCCAAATGCTGAATTAGAATATTTAAATGGATATATTCACACAACTACCGATACCAATAAAATTGCTATTATAGAAGATGCTATAAAAAAACCTGATTTTTGTATCAAAAAAAATACCCTAGATTTTCATTATCCGCAATTAAGTCCGATTCCCGGAATGGTATTTCTAATACATTCTTGTGAAGATGGATTAGGAATTTTTTTTATTACAGGCGTATCTGAAGAAGGTATTAATATTATTTATCATTATTTTCCCCCAGAATGATAAATAATATTTTTATAAGAGAACTTTTAATTAACGGGCAAGCTTCTCTTTTCCTAAGCCGAGAATAGTCCATAATATTCGAATCAAAATTGCGGCCTTATTATGATCCTCGGTGTTTCTATTTCAATCCGGGAAATCACGTCCTCCGGGTGTGGTCAAAAAACATATGCCTGGCATGGCATACTCGCTGAGGTTCAGGAAGAGCTGGAAGTAAAACATCCGCCGTTACCGGACGGAAGGGCACCGCCAACAATTTTTATCTGATGATGTATTTATTGAAAAAATCCTATAAAATAGATATAATAATTAGTGTTTAAAAATCATGGAGAATTTTAGTTCTTCTACCTTAGCAAATGGTTTTATCTATTACTTTTGCCCTTATTATTACATTATCGCCTTTCTAAGATAGTTAAGTCATATAAACAGAGTCAATTATGTTAAAGGGAACCCTAACAATCATCATTGTGAATTATAATTCAACAGACTTACTGCTAAATTGTCTACATTCAATTTTTTTCACTCAGAATGAGCTAACCTTACAGGTTATTGTAGTGGATAACAATTCCTCAGATAAAAGCAAAGAAAAAGTTAAAATCTGGTTTCCACAAGTATTCTTCCTTCAGAATGATAAAAATGTGGGCTTTTCAAGGGCCTGTAATCAGGGACTACAGGTTGCTCAGGGCAGATATGTACTTTTCCTGAACCCTGACACAATTATTAAAAATAATGTATTCACGAAATGTCTTAAGTATCTGGAGGCCCATACTGATGCCGGCTTACTTGGATGCAAACTTATTAATGCAGATGGGAGCCTACAGCCATCCTGTGCTGATTTTCCATACATTCATAAACTCATTTTAGGACACATAGTAAGATGGAAGATTTTTCCAAACAAAATAAAGGAAAAATTCCTTCTAAAATATTGGAAGCATAATAAAATAAGAGAGGTGGACTGGGTGTTAGGTGCATTTATGATGGCGCGGATAGATTTATTAAAACAAATAGGAGGTTTTAATGAAAGCTTCTTTCTCTATGGAGAGGACTTAGACTTATGTTATCGCCTTCAAGGGGAAGGGTGGAAAATCATTTTTTTCCCTCATGCAGAAATCCTTCACTTTGGCAATCCAACATGGGATAATTCGCGATTGGCCCTTGTCTATAATGCACTTTTCACATTTTATTCGGAACATTTTTCCAAGACTAAAACACGTTTATTCAGATTGTTTATGTTAGCTTTTTTCTATCAAAGAAACTACAGAGGACTTTAACGCAAAAAATTAATAACACCCATGACCTCATCAGTGCCAAGCGATGTATAAGGCACTATCCCCATCCCCAATTTCTTGGCGCACCGCAAGCGCTTGAACACGTTAAGCAGAATCCGCCCACATTTTGCATCAATACCTTCCAGGGGATCACGAATACCATAATCTGAAATTGAACACAAAAGCGCCCTCTCAGCACCCTCATGCCTCAACCGATAGCTTTCATACCGCAAATCTAAACTGTTAATTTCTACATCTTGGACCATTTTCCCTCCTTATGGCGGCCTTTGGCTTGGATAATTAAAAGCATATGGTGCCATTTTAATGAAAAGGGACATTGTGTCATTTTTTATTGACTCATCTATAATTCCTACCGTATAATAATTATAGCATTAAAAATGAGAAACACTACCCA